>JAYVIY010000183.1:0-1550 GCA_043769795.1 Pseudobdellovibrio sp.
TATCGACTCTGAAACTGCAGAAGATACCGAAAATATCGGCTTGGTACTTAAAAAAATGAAACGCCAGATTAAGCGCGCTTTTCCGGAACTATCTGACTCAATCAAAAAAGAAAGAATTTCGGTTTCTCCGGTTTTGTCGGGTTCAGATCTTAAATTGAATGCAAATTCGACTCTACCGAAGGTGCCGAATTTATGGATCGCTTCCAATCAAGTCAGCCCTTATCAGAACCTACTCGGTTCGTTAATGCAGGCCCAGCTTATTTTATGCTCGTTGGGCTTTGCTACCAATCTTGATGTCAGCTCCGAAATTATTGAGATCCCAGAGATTTCTGAAGACCCATAAAGAGCATTCCAGCCCCAAATCCAATAGATTACCTTTAGCTGCAGGAATTTTAGTCACCAACCAATAATCGCCATCCATAAAGGTAGCTGGCACCTTTCCGGGCTGTTCGAGCCGAACTTCGGATTTGTGAGGTGCCAGCTACCTTGGTTTCGGGACTTGCCTCTATGATTTCGCTATGTTATTCAGTTCTCCACTATAACACACGAATGAGTAATCAACTGGTCTTGCTGCACTTGCTTTAAGCACAAAGTAGCAAGCTTTCTCGGCCTAACAGAGTGTCCAGATTATCCTAATCTACCACTCGACCGAGCTCTGTCATTCGGAGGAAAAACTAGTAAGAAAAGGACCCCCATGGCACAAGTTACCATGAAAGAAATGTTAGATGCAGGCGTACACTTTGGACACCAAACCCAACGCTGGAACCCTAAAATGAAACCTTACGTATTTGCAGCTCGCGGAGGTATTCACATTATCGACCTTCAAAAAACTGTAGTACGTGCAAACCAAGCCGCCGACTTCGTAAAAGAAATTGCTGCTGAAGGTGGCGCTGCAATTTTTGTCGGTACCAAGAAGCAAGCTATCGAGCCTGTTCAGGAAGCTGCAAAAAAATGCGGTCAGTTCTTCGTAACCAAGCGTTGGTTGGGTGGAATGTTAACAAATTTTGAAACTATCAAAGCTTCGATCGACCGTTTACGTCGTATTGATACTATGAAAGAAAAAGGCGACTACAATTTATTAACTAAAAAAGAGCGCGCTGGTCTTGATAACGAAGCTATTCGTTTAACTGAATACTTAGAGGGCATCAAAGACATGAAAACTCTTCCGCGAGTTATGTTTGTTGTTGATATGCCTAAAGAGCACATCGCAATTGCTGAGGCTAAAAAATTGGGAATCAAAGTTGTGGCTATTGCTGACACGAACTCTGATCCTGAATCTGTCGATTTCCCGATTCCAGGTAACGACGATGCTATCCGCGCCATCAAATTATTCTCAAACTTAGTAGCCGATTCTTTCATTGAGGGAGCTAAAATCTGGGAACAAAAACTACGTTCTCAATCTGACAAGGGTTCTGATTTAGCAAAAGAAAAAATGGCAGATGCTCCTAAAGAAGTGGCTCGTCCGGCTCGTGGCCCTCGTGGCGCAAGACCTGATGATAAAAAACCGGCTGTGGGACCAACTGTTGTTAAGGCTAGCAAAACAAGAAAAC
>JAYVIY010000184.1:0-1550 GCA_043769795.1 Pseudobdellovibrio sp.
ACGCATGATTTCTATCAGGAACAAATGAAGATCGGTGAAGAAAATGCGATTCAGATGTTTGCACCGTTGCAGCAAACCACGTCAGATATGGCCAAAGTAGATCAGCTGATGCAGCGTGAAACTGGAGCTCTTGAAAAGTATATTGAAGCTTACAAATTAAAATATGGCTCTGAACCCAATGCTGAAGAAATTGAAGCAGCGAAAATCGCCATTCATAAAAAAATTGAACAGAGTTATAAAAACAACTAAATTGCGACGACTTCTTTAATTTCAGGAATCAATTCTTTCATTCGAACTTCAATTCCATCTTTCAGGGTAGCCTGAGAACTCGGGCATCCCGCACAAGAGCCCTGCATGCGTAAATAAAGAATATTGTCTTCATATTTAGAAAACACAATATCACCACCGTCTAAAGCAACGACGGGCTTAATTTCGTTCAGCAAAATACGCTTAATCTGTTTGACCACGTCGCTATCGCTTTGATTTTCATCGAGAGTAGCCTCTAAATTAATCATCACGGGTAAACCGCTCTCAACGTGCTCACCGAGAAGGCCAGCCAGCGGAGTTGCCAAAATGTCCCAGTCAACCCAGTCTTGCTTAGTTACGCTGACAAAATCTTCGCCAAGGTACACGGAGGCCGTCCACGGAAAGCCAAATATTTTGGCAGCAAGCGGGGACCTTTCAGAAGATTCTACGCTCGGAAAATCAAAAGTTTGGTCAGAAATCTTCTGGTTAAAATTAAATTTCATAGTGGCAGGATTGGGAGTTGGCTCAAATGTAACTTTCATAGTGCTAATTATTTTATCAGGTGTGTTAGAGAAGTCAAATTATACTCTATAATTCTTGCTTGCTCGCCGTATTTTTACTAAATTTCAGCCTTGTATTTGTGGTTCAAGATTGACCAAGGAGATTCATAATGACGCCAAGAGTTCGTGAAATATTAAGCTGGTATGGAGCTGAAAATATTGGAGTATTAACAAATATGGCCCGTTTGATGAATACGGGTAAACTAGCCGGTACCGGTAAACTCGTCATACTTCCCGTAGATCAGGGTTTTGAGCACGGGCCCGCGCGAACTTTTGCAAAAAATCCGGATGGTTACGACCCCGCTTATCATTTTGAACTGGCTATTGAATCGGGCTGTAATGCCTACGCAGCGCCGCTTGGCGCCCTTGAATGCTGCGCCCGAGACTTTGCCGGAGAAATTCCGCTGATTCTTAAAATAAACAATTCTGACGTACTTTACGGATCGAAGAATCCGATCTCAGCATTAACATCTTCTGTTGATGATGCGTTGAGACTGGGTTGCTCTGCGATCGGTTTTACAATTTACCCGGGTTCTTCACTTCGCAAAAATATGTATGAAGAAATCGCCGCCGCTTCGCGCGAGGCAAAAAAAGCCGGTCTCGCAGTGGTTATTTGGTCCTATGCACGAGGCGAACAGATCAGTAAAGAAGGCGAAACCGGAATTGATGTTATTGCGTACTCGGCGCATATCGCGGCTCAGCTGGGTGCTAACATTATTAAAGTGAAACCGCCAACCGCGCATA
>JAYVIY010000185.1:0-4274 GCA_043769795.1 Pseudobdellovibrio sp.
GCATGCCTAAATAATTTTTTCGGGCGATCGAGCCAACTGAACTGATCCGGATTATTAATTCCCAAAGAAATTAAAGTCAGACTTTCTTCTAAAAGATCACTGCTCAAGATCTCTGGCGCAATGGCCTCACTCATCGAGCGTTCGTCGAGCTCGTGCCAAAGCTGGTAACACACTCCGGGCGCAGTACGGGCCGCACGACCGGCTCTTTGCTTTGCTGAGAAGAGTGAAATTCTTGCCAGTTCAAGTCTTTTGAAGCCAATCTTTGACTCGGTCACCGACTTCTTTACAAGTCCCGAATCAATAACGCAATCAACTCCCGAAATTGTAAGGGAAGACTCAGCAATATTTGTAGATAAAATAATTCTTCTATGTAAAGAGCCCGAACCCTGCAAAATTCTTTTTTGGTCTTCGAGCTTTATCGACCCGTGTAATATTTCAAGCCTGAAACTCTTGAATTTTTCCATCAGATTACGTTCAATAAATCGGATTTCAGAAAGTCCCGGTAAAAAAATCAAAATGTCCTGTTTTGACCTCACAATTGCGGCCTGCAATGTTTCGATCAATAGGTCTGAAAACTGAAAATCAATTTTCAGTTTCTGAGATTTTTTACTTTTAATTATTTCAAGAGGGTAGGGTTTTGCCACAACTTCAATAAAATCAGAATTTCCAAGAAATTTCCGAAGGCTTGCGGTGTCGAGAGTGGCTGACATCACCAGAATTTTCAGTTGCTGTTCTAAGATCTGCTTTTCCAGCGCGTATCCCAGTGCAAGATCAAGTTGGCTTGAACGTTCGTGAAATTCATCAAAGATGATCAATTGCAGATCGCTCCACAGACTGCGATCCTGCAGTTTTTTGATGAAGACGCCTTCTGTCATGAAAACGATAAGCGTTTTTGAATCGGAACGATTTTCAAAACGCACCTGATAACCGACCTGTTCACCAAGTGTCCAATTGTTTTCTTCAGCGATCCGAATTGCGGCTGAGATCGCAGCAATTCTTTTCGGAACTAAAACAATTATTTTTTTGAATTTTTCAATTAATGCGGCCGGAACTCGGGTTGTCTTTCCCGATCCGGGCGGAGCCGTTAACACCAGATTTTCAGCGGCGGTCATCGAATCAATAATTTTCGGCAAATAGCCATCAATCGGCAAACTAGTTTTTTGCATAAACGAGAATCATAAACTCAGCTTTTTCAAATTTCAGCTGCTGCCTAATTTTAAGTGGAAACCCTTCAAGTACGCACTCATCGTCCTGTGACAGATTGAGCACGAGTAGAATTTTTCGATCGGCCAGATGTAAACAGCATTCATCCAGCATCTTTTTCAATCGATAGGGGGTATCCATAAGAACAATACACTCTTTGTTTTTTTTCAGAATCTGCCAGTCTTTTTCCCGGGCCACATTTTCGGCGGCAATAAAGCCTCTGAAATGAAACTGATGAATTCGTTCAGAACTCAGAGAGATGAGTCCCATCAAGCTCGAGGCACCCAATGATGACTGAACTTTTATATTTTCAATCCGGCAAGACTGCACCAATTGAAAACCCGGATCACAGAAACTCGGAGTGCCGCAATCAGAAACTAGAACAACATTCTTTTCCCGGCAAAGTTCTGTGAGTCCTGCCACATCCTGAGCACCGGAATGCTCGTCGAGAACTTCGTATTTCAAGGCCTTAATTCCGTGCCCCTTTAAAAGTTTCGAAGTCTCTTTGGTCGATTCGCAAATTACAACGTCAGCGGCCTTAAGTAACTCAAGCGATCGCAGGGTGATTTCGTCTATTCTTCCAATGGGGGTGGCAACAAGGCTTAGCATTTTTTACCTGCTGAAATTCTTAATTTTTTTAATTGGATCGGTCACTTCCTGCTTGCGGGCATGGGTCGTATCTAAAAAAATAATTTCAACCTCAGGAGATGAAGAAAGTATGGCATTGACGTTGACCGGTTCATTTTCAAAGAAAAATATTTTCTTATAGTCAAAGTGATTCAGACTCTTGAACCAGTCTTCCTTAAAAAGTTCGTCATCCTGTTCTTTCCTCGGTTTCAGAAAGAGATTTTTTTCAATTAAAGGAAAGCCCCATTTTTTTAGAACTTCGAGAGTTCCGCGGTACATACGGGTTTGATCGCGTCCGGTCAGATACATGATTTCGCATCCGGTTTCAGACAGTTCCTGTACAAAACTGATGGCGCCCATATAAGGCACATCGTAATGCAGATATTCGTTGGTAAAGAATTTCGCACTCCAGAATTTCCGCAAATCATTGAGTAATTCAAGATCTGTTTCTAAACTGAGACCCGCTCTGAGTACGGCTTCTTTGATGCCCCAATCCTCGTGTTTAACTTCAATGTTTCTGAGTCGTTCTTCGTCATGCAATTCGGCAAATTCAGAAAGTATTTTTTGTGTGCGTGTACTTACGTTGAAAAGAGTTGAATCCAAGTCAAAAACTGCTAAAGTGCGTAAATTCTGAGCAGCAAATTCACGAGAGATTTTTAAGATTTCGTTAAGGTATGTAGGAATTGCACTCATTTTCTACGGAGTATGTATCTGTTGAGGTAAAAAGAAAAGTGTTTTCTATAAAGAGGTTGGATTCATCTCTCAATTTTGCTAACTTCTGTCGAATTTTGTAAATTAAACAAACGGGAGAAATATGAAAAATATTCTTATGGTTTTATTGGTCGCTATCGCCGGCACTTCAATTGGTTGCACAAAGAAAACAGCTGAGTTGGGTTCCGCTGCAAATCCGGTTAAACTTCATTTTGTACCTTCCGTTGATGCGAAGGTCATCGAAGAAAATTCAAAAGCTTTTAAAGATTATTTAGAAAAAAATACTCCTTACAAATTTGAAATTACAATTCCACAATCTTATGTCGCTGTTGTTGAAGCATTCGGCACGAAGCGCGCTGACGTTGCAGCATTTAATACTTTCGGATATATTCTGGCTCACGAAAAATATGGAGCTGAAGCAAAAATGACTGTGTTGCGCCACGGTCTTGCTACGTACCAATCTCAGTTTATCGTAAAAGCGGATAGTCCAATCAAGAAAATTGAAGACTTGGCCGGTAAAAAAATCGCGTTCGTTGAGCCCGCTTCTACATCGGGTTATTTGCTACCGTTAAAAACTCTGAAAGAAAAAAACATTGACCCTAAAGAAACCGTATTCGCAGGAAAACACGATAACGTGGTTTCTATGGTTTACACTGGTCAGGTTGATGCCGGTGCAACATTTTATTCGCCTCCGTTCAAAGACGACAAGGGTGTTATGCAAATGGAAGATGCCCGTCGTTTAGTTTTAACTCAGTATCCTGATGTTGAATCGAAAGTGGTTATTCTGACTTTATCTGAACCGATTACAAACGATCCGATCGTTTTCAGAAAAGACATGCCGGAAGAAATGAAAACCAAGATTGTTGACACAATGATCGCGTTTGTCGGCACGCCCGCAGGTAAAGATGCTTTCAAAGCCATTTATGGTATTACCGATGTTAAGAAAGCAACTGATGCTGACTACGATGTGGCTCGTGCCATGTTAAAATCAACCGGCCAGTCAGCTGAAGAATTGTTAACCAAGAAAAAATAGTCAGCCGTATTTTGTACGTGAGTAAAAATAGACTTAACATAAGGGGGAATTGTGTCTGAGCCTATATTGCGAATAAAGAATCTGCAAAAGACCTATCCAAACGGTATCCAAGCACTTAAAGGCGTCAGTTTTGACGTTAAAAAAGGTGAGTTTTTGGTTATCATTGGCCTGAGCGGTTCCGGAAAGTCTACCCTCTTGCGCTGTCTTAACCGACTTCACGACCCAACGGGTGGTGAAGTGCGATTTCATGAACAGGACACCGTAAAATTAACGACCGCATCCGATATCAGAAATCTACGAAAAAAAATAGGAATGATATTTCAGCACTTTAACCTGATTCCTCGTCACACCGTACTCAGCAATGTCTTGATGGGAAAACTCGGTTACACGGCAACTTGGAGAAGTCTTTTGGGTATCTTCTCTGATGAGGACAAAGCCGAAGCGATGAAATATCTCAAATTAGTCGGCATCGCCGAAAAAGCTTACATTAGAGCTGACCAGTTGTCGGGCGGACAGCAGCAGCGGGTGGCCATTGCCCGTGCATTGACGCAAAATCCTGAAGTTTTACTCGCCGATGAACCTGTTGCTTCACTAGATCCGGCGACCTGTCACACGGTTATGGATTACCTCCGCAAAGTAAATCAGGAATTAGGTATTACTATCGTCTGTAATTTACATTTTCTTTCGTTGGTCAGAATGT
>JAYVIY010000186.1:0-11145 GCA_043769795.1 Pseudobdellovibrio sp.
GTACGATTATACTTTAAAGGGCCATCCCGGATTGGTTATAATTTCGGGACCTTCAGGTTCGGGAAAAACGAGATTATGCAGCGAATTTATTGATACCCTTAAATGGAAAAATATTGTTCTATTCAGCGCTAAATGCCAACTGCAGCAGAGTGGTCTTCCGTTAGGTCCCATTCGATCCGCGATAGATTCTTACTTAGAAGAAATAGAGTCTCTCAGTGAACAGATAAAACAAAATGAATATTTAAAAATTCGTTTTCTCGCGCAAGGCCGAGAAGCTGAGCTTATTCGACTTTGTGCCCGATTTGAAAAGATTCTAAATTTTGAATCTAAAGAAGCCACCGCAGGCGGGGTTGAAGAACAAGGTGAGAATTTCTTTAATCAAATTGCAGAATTTTTTATTCAACTGAGCACTCGGCACTCGGCGCTGGTCTTTCAACTTGATGATATTCAATGGCTTGACCAAGGATCTTCACAGGTTTTTCTGAAAATTCTTACGAACGTCGCCACTAAAAATATTCTCATTTTGGCAACGGCTAGAAATGATGAGCAGAGTTTGGCCATGATGGAAACGCTGAATGTGGATTATGCTGAATTTATCCATGATAAAGTAAACGTTGAACCATTCAGTAAAGCTCAAATGAGTACCTTGCTGTCAGACTTTTTAGGAAACCGCGAAGTCAGACCGGAAATTGTAGACAGCTTACATCATTTTTCAAACGGAAACGTTTTTGTATCAATTGAGTATCTGCGAGCAGGTCTTGAGCAGGGATTTCTTTTTTTCAAAGCTAATGAATGGCATATAAACAGAGAAGCTTTAGAAAAAATAGCCCTTTCTGACGACGTTTATGAGCTAATAATCAAAAGATTCGAAAGTAGTTCTCAGAAATCGAAAGAGTTTCTTCAAGCGGCAGCGCTCATCGGTAACATCTTTAAACCCTATGAAGTGGCGAGTGCAATTGGTGTTGATGCCGGCGAAATAGATGACTTTTTGCGCAGTTTTGAAAATTTGTCGCTCATTGAAAAGGTCGCTGGCGTCAGATGGAAATTTGTTCACGATAAAATTTCGGAATCGCTCATAAACTCAATGGCCGAAGCTCAGCTGAAAGATTTCTGTAATAAATTAGCCAGCTATTATTTTACAAAAGTCGAAAAAACGCCGGACGAGCTTTTTTTAATTCCCCGACTATTTACCAACGGTGATCTGCAATTGAACAGAGAGAGCGCGATTGTTTCACACATCGACGCCGGTCATTTCGCTCTTTCGGTGTATTCTTATAATGAATCTTATGCATTTTATAAAACGGCCTACGAACTTTTAAGTGACAGCGAATTTGATATAAAGCAAAAGAAAGAAATGGTCCACGATGTGGCGGTCGTTGCGACGATGATGCGCGATGAAAAACTTGCTATCGAAGCAGTAAACTTTCATATTTCTGCCCAGGCTGATGAAGCCGGGCTTATCAGTGCTTACGGATTAAAAACCTGGGTATTTGCGAATCTATCTGACTTTATTGGAGGATCTGAAAATTTCAAAGTTGCGATGAATCTATTGGGAAATCCCTATCCGAACTATTTGCATTGGAAGATTTTGGATATTTTTTGGACTTGGACGCTTATAACCATTTGGGAATTTATACCGTTTAGAATTCCGTCGAAAATTTTCTTTAAGTCAGATAAAGTTTCTATATCTGATATTTTTGAAATGTTCAAAATAACTCAGGCGTGTTATGAACACAGAAGAAGCATGATTGATGTTGCTTTAATCGCTGCAAAAATGCAATTTTGGGCGCTAGCCGTTGGTGGAAATCGCGAAAAAGCAATCGGCTATGCCTCAGTAGGTCAGGTTTATAGCGGCTACAATTTCGGGAGCCTCACTCGATTTTACTTTAATCGAGCGGCCTACTATAGTGGCTTAGTCAATGACCCCTCAACTGAAGCGTTTGTGCAGTGTCGCCGTCTCACCGCATTTTATTTTGCCGGCCTGACAAAAAACTATTTGCAGGAATACTCCGAAAAATTTGAATTTTTCAATAAATATCTGACGCCACTTGAAAGCGGTAAGTTAAGGGCTCAAGTAGCAATGCTGCTGGGATTTTGTGGTCGGCATGACAAGTCCATTCAAGTATTAAAAGCCAGTATTGACGGTTTTCAAAAGAGAACTTTGCGCCTAACTAAGGCCCAGTATCTAATGCAACATGGTAATCTTTTTGCACAGCAGATCATGAGTGGTCGTACTAAAGAAGCCCAAAAAATAAAGGGCCCATTGTTAGCCGAGAATTTTCGCCAGCGCTATAATCCTCAATCCCGTAACATTGCCACATTAGCCGAGGTTTCAATTCAACGGGCATCAGAGGAATTGGATTATTCAACAGATGAAATGATATCGGTACTGTCTAAAGGTAGCGCAATCGGACCGGTAGATCCAATCTTAAGGAACTATGCGGTAAACCCTACTTACATAAAATTGGTTCAGTTCAGCCGCGCTAAGAGCGAAGATGAAAAGTTCAGTACTCGCCGTACCCTGACAAAATTGATTCGGCAACATGCGATGAATTTGCATATTCCACTATTCAGGTCGAACTACTATACGGTGCTTGGCGCATACTGTCAGTCTGTAGGGTACTTTGCAAAGGCTGAAAAGTTCTTTAACAAAGCCGAAACTTTGGCCGTTGTTTCAGATAATTTAATTGCCCTATTTGACGTACAAAGAAATCGAGCTCGAATACATATGCACTATGAAAGAGTTGAGCTTGCAAAACATTGTATTTCTTCTGCTTTGGAAATCGCGCAACGAAACCACTGGGAATTGCGAAAAAATCTAATAATTAGAGAATTCGGTCATCTTCTTAATTCTGCTGAGTTGAACGTAGCAAGCGGTCCGATGGGTAGTATTCAGAACAGCACGATACAATCAACCAACGAATCGATTATTTCAAAAACGCTTATGTCGCCTCAAAATACAACCGGAAATACCATTGTTGGACCTTCTACTACGAGTAACACAATCATGGGTAATGCTCAGTTTGGCGATGGTGCCGTAGCGATTGAAGAAGTAAGATTTATCGATGCCATTCTTAACGTCAGTAGCGCCTTTGCCCTTTCAACCGAACCAATAGAGCAATGTAAGGGTATTTTGAACGAACTTGTTAAACTATTTGCGGCAGAGCGGGGCTTGCTTTTTGAATTCAGTCCTAAATCCGAAACTCTTGTTCCATTTACCGGGCTAAATAATAATGGTGAGTTACTTACTTTCGGCAACAACTACAGCCGAGTTCTCGTTGAAAAAGTACTTAAAGAAAAAAAGCCATTGGTCATTTCCAGCACTGAGCAAGCCGTTGCTCTCGGGTGCGATGTGGCTTCACTTCAGAGACTGCGAAGTATGATGATCACTCCGCTAATTTTAAAAGAAAAAGTAATGGGAGTCATCTGCTTAGACAGTACATTAACGCGCGGACTATTCAATGAGAGCGATGCAAAGCTTTTCACAACTCTGGGTAACCAAATTTCTATCGCGATCGAACTTTCCCGTATGAAGGAAGTCGAAGCTGAAAAAGCCAAACTTAAACTGGAATTAGATATTCAGTCAGCCATTTCCGCGGAGTCAAAGAAAGTAAAAATCCTGGTGGATAGTATGCAACAGGGTCTTTTCTCGGCCACTTCCGACGGAACTATTGTAGAGCCTGTTTCTAAGTTCACAGAAAAACTTTTAGGCGCAGACGTCATCGGAAAGAATTTCATTGAAATGATATATCAGCCGTTGAGTGTTAAAAAGGAAAAACTGGATTCAATTCGTTCTGCAATGGATACGGTTTTCGGCGAAGATGAATTACAGTGGGACCTAATGGAAGATAATTTTCCAAAGAAGGTGACTTATCGAGCTCCTTTGAAACCAGGAGCCACCGGCGAAAGCAGCGAAAGAATTCTTAAAATTAAGCCATCACCTATTTGGGACGAAAAACTTAATTTAGAGAAAATATTATTCGTTGTGGATGATGTGACAAATATTGATGCATTAGAAAACCAACTTAAACTGCACCAACAAAAGTCAGCCCTGCTCGGTGAAGTTCTGCATGAAAAACAGGAAGATCTACAAACCTTTTTCGATGAAGGTAAAGTTACAATGGTCGAGTGGAATACAGCAGTCAAAAAATTTGATCTTGCATCAAAGCCTGTACTTTTAAGAAGCATGCATACGCTAAAAGGTGTTGCGCGCTTATACAAACTCAGCCACTTGTCTGAACAGATTCACAATTCAGAATCAGTTTTGGATACTCTCACTTGGAATGAAAGTGACGAAGAAATCCGAATTGCGGGTGATGAAATTAAAAAAATCGAAGATATCTTCGGACAGTATATCGCGCTATTTGATCGAATTTATTCGTCAAAGGGCTCCGGAGAATCAGTTTCGTCATTGAACCCTGCAGCGGTTTTAGAGTTGGAAAAAGCCATTTCGGAGATTACGTCTTCGGTTCCGGTTTCGCAGCTGGCCAATTTAAAATGGGCTTCGAAACGTCTGCAGTTTAAGTCAATCAGCAATTCAGCAAAAAAATACGACACCATGGTGAAAGACATTTCGGCCCAGCTCAATAAAAAAATTCAATTGGTTGTTGAAGGAGATGCGCTTATCAGTGCCGAACAATTGAAGATTTTAAATGAATGCTTTATTCATCTAATCAGAAATAGTATAGATCATGGACTCGAGGGGGCTGATGAAAGAACCGCAAAAGGTAAATCAGACACGGGCAGCGTTCGAATTGCCTTTAACGAATCTTCCGTGGGAACCACAATTACGATTTCCGATGATGGCCGTGGAATTGACGGAAAAAATCTAGCTAAAATTGCTCTTGCAAAAGGTATTTTTACCGAAAGCGAAGCTGCAAGTTTAAGCGAGCAGGAAAAATTGAATCTTGTTTTCAGAGCTGGATTTTCTTCGAAAAGCGAGGCCACCGATGTGTCCGGACGTGGAATCGGAATGGATGTTGTTAAAACCAATATTGAACTTTTAGGTGGCGAACTTCAATTAAAAACAACTCTTGGTCAAGGGTCTACTTTTACGATTATTTTGGGTAATTCTGTTCCGATGCCGGCAGGCGTGGCCGTAGAAAAAACGTCGCGCCGTCAGAAGTAATTTCGTCCAGTCCAGTAGACTTATAATGTCTGACTACTTACGATTAGAGATCGATACTACACTACGGAGTTTTTTTCATGGAAGCTGAGGAGCAATTTAGCAGATATCAAATTTTCATAATTGCAATTCTCAGTTTTTTGCAGTTCACGGTTACTTTGGACTTTATGATTCTATACCCGCTGGGCATAGAAGTTATTCCTCAATTGCAAATTACTCCGTCGCAGTTCGGTTTTGTGGTTTCGGCCTATGCTTTCAGTGCAGGACTTTCCGGATTACTGGCCTCAGGGTTTGTAGATCGATTCGATCGAAAGAAAATTCTTTTGTTTTTCTACGTTGGGTTCATTATAGGAACGGCACTTTGTGCGGCATCCAGTAGCTATTACATGTTGCTTTTCGCACGTATTATGACCGGTCTTTTCGGAGGTGTTATTGCCTCGGTTGTTTTTGCAATTATCACGGATTTATTTCCTTTTCAAAAACGGGGTCGAGTCGTTGGTTACGTGCAGACGGCATTTTCAGCCACTCAGATTCTCGGTTACCCAATCGGTTTGTTTTTTGTTCATTTGCACGAGTGGCGCGCGGCTTTTATTGCCATAGTTGTTGCAAGTGTCCCGGTTGGATTTTTGATCCTGTGGAAACTGAAACCGGTCAATGAACATCTTAAATTGATTACCGAAAAGAGTGCTTTCAAACATTTATATGTGAGCTTTACGGTTCCAAAATATCTTTTAGCTTTTGCGGGAACTGCATTGCTTTCTGTGGGTGGTTACATGCTAACGCCGCTCGGCGGTGTGTTCACGGTAAACAATTTAGAGATCCCGATCAAAAAACTGCATATTATATATGTCGTTGGGGGATTATTTTCGTTTATAATTGGGCCGATGGTGGGCCAAATTTGCGATTTGTTCGGCAAAATACAAACGATTATATTTGGCACAATTGTCTTAGTTATAAGTGTTATCATTTTTACGAATTTAGATAAGCCAACGCTTTTCACAGTTATTGTGGGTCACTCAATGATTTTTATGGGAATTATCTACCGTCTGATACCAGCACAAGTTTTAATTTCAGCTGTTCCTGATCAAAAAGATCGCGGTTCATTTATGGCTGTGAATTCGTCACTACAACAAATTGCCGGTGGCATTGCCGCCGCGATATCCGGAATGATTATTACCCAAAACGCCAGTGGAGTATTGGAAAACTATAACATCGTAGGCTATGTGGTTGCCGCTTTGGCAGTTGTATCTTTAGGACTGATGGTCATGGTAAACAGAATTATTGCGGCGTCAAAGCTAGCTGAGGTCAAAACTTAAAATCACACGTAGTCGACACAAGAAATAGCCGGTGCAACTACATAGTTAATTTCGTCCAGTCTCGTAGACTTGTTTGATCTATTTGCTTACGATTTAGAACCGACACAATACTGCGGAGAGTTTTTACATGAATGCTGATGTGCCATTTACCCGTTATCAAATTTTTCTAATTGCAATTCTTAGTATTTTGCAGTTTACGGTTACTTTAGACTTTATGATCCTTTATCCACTTGGTATACAAGTTATGCCTCAGTTAAAAATTTCTCCGGCACAGTTTGGTTTTGTGGTATCAGCCTATGCTTTTAGCGCGGGAATTTCCGGATTACTAGCGGCAGGATTTCTAGATCGATTCGACAGAAAAAAAATTCTTTTGTTTTTCTATGTTGGATTTACTATTGGAACAGCACTTTGTGCAATGGCCACTAGTTATTACTTTCTTCTTGTCGCCCGTACAATAACTGGCCTTTTCGGAGGTGTTATTGCTTCGGTGATTTTTGCAATCATTACGGATTTATTTCCTTTTCAAATGCTGGGTCGTGTTTTTGGATACGTGCAGACGGCATTTTCGGCCACTCAAATTCTCGGTTACCCAATCGGATTGTTTTTTGTCAATTTGCATGAGTGGCGTGCGGCGTTTATGGCGATAGTTGTCTTGAGTGTTCCGATAGCAATTTTGATTCTCTGGAAATTAAAGCCCGTTAATGAACATCTCAAATTAGCCAACAATAAGAATTCTTTTGCTCAGATTTTTGCAAGCTTTACAATTCCAAAATATCAATTGGCCTTTGCGGGAACTGCATTATTATCTATTGGCGGTTATATGTTAGTTCCACTCGGGGGCATATTCGTGGTAAATAATTTAGAAATCTCAGTAAAAAAACTACACTATATATATTTAGTTGGCGGAATATTTTCTTTTTTTATTGGCCCTATGGTGGGCCAGATTTGCGGTCTTTTTGGCAAGATACAGACAAGTCTATTTGGTACAATCGTTTTAGTTTTTGGTGTTATCTATTTTACAAATTTAGAAAAACCCTCGCTATTTTTGGTTATAGTGGTAAACGCAATGATTTTGATGGGGATTATATATCGCATGATACCAGCGCAAGTTTTAATTTCAGCTGTTCCTGAGCAAATCCATCGCGGTTCATTTATGGCTGTGAATTCGTCAATTCAGCAAATGGCTGGTGGACTTGCTGCCGCAACTTCAGGATTGATTGTTACACAAGACGCTCAGGGGTTATTAAAAGGTTATGACACCGTGGGGTACGTGGTCGCCATTATGTCGGTCATATCTTTAGTTTTTATGTACATGATTGAAAAAATTATTGCTGAAGCGAAGGTATCTGCGGTCAAAACTTAAAATTACGTATTTTGATAAAAAATCAGGGGGAAACATGCCGACAATTTTCTTGTATACTGATAAAAATTTTACACGCGAGGAGAAAGCGAATGTAGCAAAACAAATTACCGAGTGCGCTATGGCCGCCGTTGAAACTTCTCGAGCGCCAAAACGTGGTCGAATGTATATGATGTATTTCCAGCATATTTCACGTGAGGATATGGCCGTTAACGGTGTTTTAGCTTCAGATGGCGCCCCTTATCTGTACCGTTTAGAATATAGAACCTTTGACCTAACAAATGAACTGCGGGTCGAAATTACTAAAACGTTTCCGGACAAATTGCTAGAGATTTTAAATATTCCGAACACTCCCGAAAACATACGAAGAGTTGTTATTTCTTTTGGGCCCTATGCTCCCGAAGACCTATCAATTGGTAAGATGTTTGTTCATACAAACCACTTAGTGGACTCTTTAAAAATATAGATATAGCAAAGTTAAACTGACTATAAGTTAACTCAACTAATAGTGCGGTGGTTTCTCGTTCGCGGGTCTGACTTCATTATCAGCATTCGCCATATCTTCGATCTGCTTTAATTTCTTTTGCAATTTATCGATCAGGTCCTGCTGTTTGTAAATAACTTCGTGCAGTTCTTCCAGCAGTCGATCCTGATGTGAAATCTTAGTTTCAATGGCAATAAAACGTTCGTCATTCATGGGCGATTTTGTCTCACTGATCGCATAGATTGTAAACAGAAATTCAGAACTTTGGTCTAGATTAAGGTACTCGGGGCGAACGTAGTGCATTTTCGCAAGACTTTAAGCCCTGAGTTGATAGACTTTGGTCATATTTTCACGGAGGAAAGTATGAATCTATCTAACTTAAGAAATCTGTTTTTTTTGTCTCTTATAAGTCTAAATTTGATTACTCTATCGAACCCGGTTGAGGCCTCAGAGGAAGCCGGTACTCACTTTAAAAAAGTCGTCTGGGTGATCTTCGAAAATGAATCTAAAGATCCGGTGATGAGCCAGCCGGATTTTGCCCGAGTTGCAAAACTGGGTGTTTCATTTAATTCGATGAAAGCTGAAGGGCGCCCATCGCAGCCCAACTACATCGCGATTGTTGCCGGTTCACTTTTAGGTGTGAATTCGAATAATAATGTAGACCTCACCGAAAACCACATTGGTGATCTGATAGAAAAAGCAGGGCTCGACTGGCGAACATATGCTGAAGACTATCCGGGGAACTGCTTTACCGGCAGTAAGTCAGGACAGTACGTCAGAAAACACAACCCGATGATCAGTTTTGCAAATGTATCGAAAAACCCTGCACGCTGTGCAAAAATTGAATCAACAGCTCGATTTTTTCAGGATTACAGCAATGGGACTTTGCCGGCGCTTTCGATCTTTGTTCCGAATATGAAGAACAGCGGTCATGATACCGGATTTGATTTTGCGGGAAAATGGATGAACTCTAGATTTGGAACCATCTTCTCAAATCCTGCGGCAATGGCAGATACACTTTTTATCGTCACCTTCGATGAAAGTGGATTTGCACGTGGCGGAGAAATCTATACCGTACTATTAGGGGCTAATATTCTGGCCGGTACCGAGAACAATCAGAAAGTAAATCACTACTCGTTATTGAAGTTGGTCGAAGACGAATTAAACCTCGGAAATCTTGGTCGCGAAGACGCAAAAGCAACCGGCATTACCGGAATCTGGAAGTAATATTCAAGCTAAAATAGATTAGCGAAATCCCAGATAGACGGAATCAGACTCGCCGACTTGGATGTTATTAAGCAAAAAAGACGAGTTGATCAGATGCGCGCCGAAGGTAATTCCGTCGCCGTTATCGCGCAGCGCTTTAACAGTAATCATTTTTGTTTTGCCGAACTCAATTGGAATCGTAATAGTTTTTTCTGAAGATGATAAAACCAAAGAAGCGAAACTTTGTCCATCGACCAAGATTTCGACTTCGTCGCCATTGTCGTCGAAATTCTCAGAAACTTTCAGAGAGTAGAATTTCATTTCGCCATTCTTTATTTTTTCAATAATCACCGGTGAAGATTTTTCTAAAAGACTTGGCAAAACTCCAGAGAGCAAATCACGCCTAATTCGAGCCGTTGCAGATTTGTCGAAATCAGCAGCGGTTACTTTCAAAATAGTCTTAAGCACAACCGGAACAGTGATGGGTTCGATTTCAGGTATCGAGGCCGGGCCACGCCCTGAGATTGTTAAAGGTGTACCCGAAAAAAGTTTAAACAGACCAATGGCCATGAGAATGACTAAAATAGGTAGAAACAAAATTTTGAAATTGAGGTCATCATCAGGAGGGCTCTGGGAGCCCGACTGAGGTTCAAGTTTAAGATTATTTGCCATGGTATAGTTTTCGGCTTCTAGAATTGTAAACTTAACTAGGTTGGCAAATTTTTCGAGACTTTAATCAAGATATTCCCAAATTGAAACACTTGACCTTGAGCCAGAAGAGTTTTTTGAACTTAAAAATGCCCTTCTGTTTGGTATAGACTAGGGAAGTAGCATTATTTTAAAAACATGGAGGTTTTTATGTTCGTACTCAGTCTTTTATTGTCTGCAACAATTGCCCATGCGCAAACACCGCAGGATAAAATTAATTGTCAGAATTCTTCTATCCAACGCGATAGTTTCGTCTCGGCAGCCACTAAAAAGCAAAATTTAGAATTATGCTTAGCTACTAAAAAAGGTGCACAGGATGCAGCCACTCTACGAAGTCAAATTGCCACGCTTCGTGATACCGAAGCGTCTTGCTTTAAAGATGAAAGAGGAGTTCTCGGTCGTGTATTTAATTCGGCACAAAGATCTCCCAGTTCAGCGGACGTTGAACGTTGTGATAAAGAACGCAAAGACAAAGAAGCGAAGTTAGCTTCTCTTGAAGAAAACCAAAAACTTCAGGAACAACAGCTGAAAACGGCTGAAGCAACTTATACGGCCCAAAGTGAAGCTACGCAAATGACAGCTGAACAGCGTGCAAAAACAGATTCTTTGGTTAACAGCGAATTTGATTCTTTTAAAATTTCAATTTTGAGCAGCCGCTTACAGGCCACCGACGCCGCTTTGAAATTAACCAAGATGGCGACTGCACTTGATAACTCTGCGATGGGTCTGTACTTACGGGAACGCATGGCTGGAATGCTCAATTCAGACGTGATGTGCGCGGCAGTTAAAGAATGCCCTAAACCGAGAAAAGTTAAAGGATCAGATTTAAATTCAGTCTTCAATTCAAAAATGAGCACTGGCGTAAATGCTGAGCGCGAAGTGGTTTCATCTGCACCTGCGTCGGCAGCACCAGCAACTCCAGCCGTAAAAACCTCGAAGTAGGTGC
>JAYVIY010000187.1:0-24489 GCA_043769795.1 Pseudobdellovibrio sp.
ATGTAGCTGTTCAACGAAAGGACCACCAGATTATTTTGGAGTTTGAGCCATTCAACCCAGAAGATTCCGCTACCTTTAATAATTTCAGCTCATTCGATTCACTTGTCCGTAGTCTCAAGGCCGTGGATAGTACGAGCGAAATTTGTAAGTTAATTGTGGAACATATTCAGAAATTCTCGCATTTTGATCGCGTGATGATTTATAGATTCCATGATGACCTCCATGGTGAAGTTGTCGCCGAAGCGACCCGGACTAATGTGGATTCGTTTCTGGGGCTTCATTACCCGGCTTCGGACATTCCGGCACCGGCAAGGGCCCTATTTCAGAAAAACCCGCTGCGAATGATTCCAGATGTTGGCTATGTTGCATCGCCAATCATTTCTGCAAACCCAAAGCAGATCGAGTCTTTGGATTTAACGATGTGTACTCTGCGCGGTGTTTCGCCCGTTCACATTGAGTATTTAAAAAATATGAAAGTGGGGGCCTCACTCACCCTGTCAATTCTGGTCGAAGACAAACTTTGGGGATTGATTGCATGCCATCATCTTGGTCCAAAGTTTGTCACAGTGGCGGATCGAAAATTTCTTGAATTTGCCGGTGGGTTTACGTCCTCGCTTATTGCCACGCATGAGCGTTTGGGAGTGGCTCATGAGAAAGTACGAAGTACAACTTTGCGTGCCGATCTCTTTCGCCAGATCACTCAGAACGATGATCTAAATGAGGCTTTGGTAAATCCTTCGCTCAACCTAACTCATCTGATCGACTCAAAGGGGGTTGCAGCGGCAATACAAGTCGAAAGCCAATGGTTGACTGTTGGAAATGTTCCGAGTCCCGATCAGCTCGAAGGATTGGTTTCATGGCTGGCGCAACATCGGGGGGCCGATAAGACTTTCTGCTCGAACTCACTTTCGACAGTTTATCCACCGGCGCTTAAGTTTAAAGATTGTGGCAGTGGCTTGCTGGCTATTTCCATTCCAAAAAGCCCGAAATCTTACATTTTGTGTTTCCGACCTGAATGGATTCACAGTGTAAGATGGGGCGGAAATCCTGACAAACCTATAGATTCTGATGCCGGTGACCACAGGCTGCATCCGCGAAAGTCATTTGAAGCTTGGACAAGGTCTATTGAAGGGCAGTCTGAACCGTGGAAATCTTGGGAGATCGATGCGGCTTTGGAACTGAGAGACGCGATACTTGCGGTTGAACTGCACCGCCAGTTTGTTAAAGCACAGAAATTGGAAGCGGGAATTAAAGCAAGGGAAGAGGTCATGTCGATTCTGGCTCATGACCTAAAAAATCCAATAGCTTCAATCCGTTTAAGTTTAGACCTAATTCCTAGAATGGCCGCGGCGAATTCGATCGAGAAAATCGCCGAAATGCTAGCGACCATTCGCCGTTCATCGGACCTCATGTCGCATATGATAACAGATATTTTGGATGTGACCCGTATCGAACTGGGGAGCCTCTTCCTTGTGAAGGATCGGGTGGATGCACGAGAAGTGCTAAACGAGACCATTGAGGCACTTCAGCTGATAGCCGCAGAAAAGAAAATAAATATTGCCAAGGTCATTCCGAAGGAGGAGTGCATTGTTAGCTGTGATCGGGGAAGATTATTTCAGGTTGTTGCGAACCTGCTTTCTAACGCGATCAAGTTTACTCCGATAGGTGGGAACGTTACTGTGGGTTTGGAACGTGGTAGCGATGGGCAATTCAAGTTTCGGATCGCCGATACAGGCCCGGGAATACCCAAAAAATCTTTAGCCTATGTTTTTGATCGATTCTGGCAGGCTAAGGAAAACAGATCGTTCGGCTCAGGCCTAGGGCTATCGATTGCGCACGGAATCGTTGTGAAAAGTGGCGGAAACATTTGGGTTGAAAGCGAAGAAGGGCGCGGAAGCACCTTTTATTTCACCCTGCCAGGCTTCAGAGAGCTCAGCACGTTTACTTAGACAATTTTGAGGTTTACTTTATTCCTAGTAGCAGATCAAAATCTTCCTTACTCAGGGCTGTCGAGACATCGGCTATTTCAGAAACTTGCTCGTTCGTTGCAAATAACGATTTAAATTTTTTATCTTTACGTTCTTTGAGCAGTTCTATTTTTTCTTCGAGCGACTCGTGCATAATATATTTAAACACTTGAACGGCCTTATTTTGTCCTAGACGATGAGCCCGGTCAGTGGCCTGGTTTTCAACAGATGGATTCCACCAGGGTTCTAGGTGAAAAACGTAGGAAGCCTTTGTTAGATTGAGGCCCACTCCGCCGGTTTTGAGCGTCATAATGAGAACTGCGCCAGCAGCCAGTTGACTGAACTCTGAAAGAATTAACTGCCGCTGTTTTGTCGGTATTTTTCCATGCAACACAAAAACCGGGATATTATTTTGCCGCAAAATTTTTGCTGTATGCTCCAGAGTTTGAATAAATTGAGTAAAGACAAGAGCGCTTTCTCCGGACTCAATTAATTCTTTAATGGATTCAAGTAGAGTTTCGATTTTTGGTGGAATCTTGTCATACCTAACATTGGGCAGAGCTGCCGGATCAGAGCAAGCCTGCCGCAGCCGTAGAATTGCGGTGAGCATTTGCAGTTGAACACTGGCAACTCCTTGCAAAGCCATGGTCTCTTTGACTCGCTCATTGTAAGAAAGAGCGATATCACGGTAGATTTCTTTTTGTCGGTCTTCAAAAGCGATGGCTACTTTGGTTTCTCGCTTTTCAGGAAGCTGATCGATAATTTCTTTTTTTGTGCGACGGAGTAGAAGCGGCTTAATTTTAAGTTTAAGATCATCCATTTTATCAATGGGAATGAGCTCAGTGTTGACAAAATGTTTGCGAAAATCAGCAATTTCACCAAGGGAGCCAGGAACTAGCAGGTCAATCAGTGAATAGAATTCGCCATAGTGGTTTTCCATCGGCGTACCCGTAAGACAGATTTTGAAATTTCCTGAAAGCGCGCGGGCCGAACTGGTTCTTTTCGTCGAAAGATTTTTGAGATTTTGTGCTTCATCAAATATCACAATGTTAAATTTGTACTGACTGAAATAGGCTTCGTGTTCGGCGAGCATTCCGTAGGTTGTAATGACAACCATTTGAGTTTTATGTGCAAGCAGTTTCGAAATTTTTTCGATTTCTTGGGCAGAAAAAATATTAAGCTTAAGTTCCGGCGTAAATTTTTGGATTTCGTCTTGCCAGTTAAAAATAAGCGAAGAGGGCACTACAATCAATACTAGCCCCATTTCATCTCGAGATCTGAGGTCGTCTAAAAAACTCAAAGTCTGAAGCGTTTTTCCGAGCCCCATATCGTCGGCAAGCAAGGCGCCTAGGCGAAGATTATATAAATCTTGCAGCCATTGAACACCCGAAATCTGATAGGGCTTTAGATTTGCTTTATTAGATTTGGGTAGTTTAAGTTCGCGGTTAGACTTTCCGAGGTTGTCATAAAATTCGCAAAGCCGCGTCCACTCGTGGTCACCGCGGATACCCACGCCTGAGGCCCTGAGCGCCAACAATTCAAGTGTTTGAGAACGTGGTAACTGGTAGACGCCATCGCCTTTTTTTCGAACGTGCTCGTTTTTGCCGTTTTGTAGTTTGTGCCAGAAATTTTCAAGCCTTCGAAGCGACGGCATTTGTTTTTTAGGAACGAGATAGAGCTTACCCTCATACTCGATGACGCCACCCGAGCCAAGGCCCAAAAGGTGAGAAGAGTCGACCTCTTGTCCAAGGAGAAAAAATTTAGGATTAAGTTCGAACCAGTTGTAATTTTTTTGCTCACTATCACTCAAAAGTAAAAAATCAACATGAAATTCGTCTTCTTTTAGTTCAGTCAAGGGTTGATCTTTGTAAAAAATCTGAAATCCAAACGGTATTAGGTACTGCAATGCGGTCAGAGTTTGATGAAGACCGGCCCGCCCTTTGACGTTGCTCGCCGGAAAATGATACCGATCTGATTCAGGGCTAGAGATGCGTTCAAGAAGAGGCGTTCGAGATTTTCCAAAAATTTCGCCGGATGAATGAAGCGCTGCGGTTTTTAACATCTCAAAAATGAGTCTGAATTCACGTTCGACCACGCCTTCTAATATGACTTCACCTTCTTCTGAATAGAAAGACTCGCTTGCAGAAATTGAATTAAATAAACCGCTAGCGAAATCCTGTAAGCACGAGAGGACCCCTTTACTACAGAGTTCTTTTAGCGGAGTATCTTTTACCAAAATTGAACCGGAGCCTGCGATCAACAGGGATTGAATCCGGCCTTCAAGAGCTTTAAATAAGTCGGATTTGTCAATTTGAGCACCACTGGTAAGTACCCCGTCAAAATGCAGAGAAAGCGCTTCTAAAAAGATATATTGTAAAATTCCGAGATGCTTAAGTAGTTTGATGTCCCAACTTCTTTTTTGCAGCTGATTGGAAGCGATTTCTTTGGGGTTCATGTTAAGAATAAGTTGCAGGCCCTGTGACATGGTCTGAAGGTAAACTTCGGATGTAGACGACCAACCACGGCGCTGCAGGTTCTTTTTACCAAAGACGCGAGCTTCATGGATGAGGTAAAATTCACCTTGTTCGTCGAGGCGAATTTCAGTGCGGCACTTATCTTTGATAATGGTTTGAGAGCCTCCGGTCAATTTGACCGGAATGGGGCGAGTTCGTAAGTATTTTAATATTTGCTTCGTGGCAAACTCACTAGCCACTTCAATTTTAGGTATTTCGTTTTGCGGCATTTGGATTACTTCGGAAATTTTTTTGAGCTTGAGTTGTAAAAGCTCAATCTCACGCTTAAAGGAGTGAACGATGACTGCGCCATCAACAGGTTCAACTGCAAATGAATTAAAAAAATAGAGCGGGCGGTTACGATAACTGACGAGTTTGAACTCGGCCTGCAACTCGGGCTCTTCTTTGAATTCCACGCGCCAGTCAATTTCATTTTTTGGACTGAATTCAAGGTTTTGCACTTTTAAAGCGTAAGAAGGGCGGTTTTTACTTTGAAGATAGATCTCGATTTTATTACGGCTACCCGCGGTTGCCACCTCACTAAGAAGATGTTGAATAATCTCTTCGAGTTCTTGAGTTGCATGGCTTATAAAGCCGCCCTCAAAGTCTGCAAGAAGCGGCCATTTTGAAAAAAGCGGTTTGGCAGTTACAGGGCGCGGAAGCAGTTCGGGACTCACATTTTTGTACAAGGGATGTCGTAGGATATTTTGCGAACTCAACTGCATGCCGTTACTGAAGTTGTATCGCAAAATGTCTGCGAGTGCATTTTGCTGGGCCGTTTCGGTAAAGTAGCGGCCTGAAAACGCTGTCAGCTTTTTTCTGAAAACCTCAGGCAGTCGCAACAGATTAGGAGCCAAGTACTGCTCATCTTGAGTCACTTCCGTTTTTTGATACTTCGAAAAGTTGAGATCAAGTAATGAGCTGAGTGGAGGTCCTTTAAAAAGGGCCTGTTCTTCCAGCATAATTGAAATAGAGTCGAGCACGACATTTTCAAATTTCGAAAATTTGTCATTTGGAAGATTTCGTGTCTTTATTGAGGTGTTGAGTTTTTTAGACAGCTTCAAAGTGAGACTATTTTTTATTTCGTGCGTATCACTGTGTAAAGCATCAAAAAGCATTAAATAGGCAGCCCATTGATGCTGACACCCTGAAACTGAACGTCCACCCACTGTGCATTTATTGCACGAAAACTCCAGAGCGGAATCACGGGATTGTTCGCTAATGTTCGACTTCGCGCCATCCTTAAAAAACAGCCCAAGGTTAAAGCTTCCGCCTTCGGGCAGAGTTAATTCAAAGTCGTCACAGGCGCTCTCTTCAATAAGGTGCTGTCCGTCTTCAAAAAAAATCTGTTGGCTGAGCGAAACCCGCTCGCGGGCATCGCGAATCTCTAAAATATTTTGTAAGGTGAGAGGAATTAAAAACACGCGGTATTCTAGTATAAATTCGTGAATATGTAACTGCTTATGATTTTGAGGGACAACAAAGACAGTTTTAAGCTATCTTTAGGGCGATTTATTGGCATTTGCGTTGTCGAAGATTGTCGAAAGGCGAAATTGTAACATAATGATTTCAGCTGGTTAGGTCGAGGCTGCGAACATTCCATCACTTGCAAAAAGATCAGTTTGAAACCAATAATAAAAAATGCAAGAAACAAAGAAGCCGCGAAAGAATAAGTATCCAGCTGAAGGTGTCACATTAGAAATGATGCTCACTGAGCTCGTCAAAGTTTATGGTTGGAAGATACTGGGTGAGAAGATCTATATTAGGTGTTTCAACCTTGATCCAAGTATTAAATCCAGTCTCAATTTTCTCAGGAAAACTCCGTGGGCCAAAGAGCAGGTTGAAACGCTCTACCACTGGCGAGCTGAGACCGGCTGGGATCCGAGGGATGATTCAGATCCTTTGGCGGTGACAAAACAATTTCCGCAACTAAACAGTGGCAAGTATTAAGCTAGATAGGATTTTATTTAATGCTTAGCCTCTCTCCGGAAGAATAGGCTGCGAACTCCGGAGCATACATGGGTTGTAGAGTAGCGGGGCTAACCTGAAACTGGCCTGCGGTGGTGGCCCTGATACGATACTTGAAGTTGTACTCGCCCTGCGGAAGATGTTCGAAAAAGAAATTGGTGCCGCTGTCGCGGATTTCTTCATACCAATAAATTCCTAAATCCCATTTGTGTTGTGAGTTAACCGACGTCGGTTCGAATCCGGCGCCGCGCGGGTCTCGCAAGTGGACATAGTCGACCGGATGTTTCGAGCGTATAGAAAGCTGTACTTCAACCTCATCGCCGACTTTTACGGAGTGACCTTCGCTGAGTGGCTTGAGATGAACCTCTTTACCCACGGTCTCGCGCAGAAAGAATTTACGATCAACATTTAAAAAATCACCTTCGGCTTTTTCCGGAAGTTTTTCGGTAGAAAAATGCCAGGTGGTCGAAGCAAACATCAGACCGGGAGTTTCTTTTTCGATGACGACCGGCATAAGTGCGGGTTTAACTTTGTCACCTTCAAGTACAATCTGATTTTTTTTACCGGTGTATTCATCTGGTAAAAATTCTAGACTTATAGGTTTTTCAGTGCCGATTTTAATGCTGACTGCCTCTTTTTTTCCGAGCTGATCGGTTTTGGTCAGATATTTCGCAAGTGAATAAATGACTTCACTTGTAGCGCGGGTTGATTTCCAGTGGTTGAGTTTTTTGTTTAAGAACAGCCATTCGACCAGGCCATCGCGTTTAATATTGTCGGAGTTGAGTTCAAGCAAGGTTCTGAGTGCGAAGGCATGAGTTTCGACGGTGTCATTGTACCAAAGCCAGCTGCGGTCTTCGCGTGCCCAGTGGGTGCCTTCATCTTTGGCGTACGTAGCTGAATCCATAACGCTGTCCCAGACGAGTTTGGCGTTAGTGGCCTGTTTGTCACGATGGAGCGTTAGTGCCAGATAGCCTTTCAGATAAGGCGAATGTTCACGCCAGTGTTTAAAACTGAAACTGAGCATTTGCGCGCGTTCGGCTTTGGTAAATATTTTGTTACCGTAGGATTCATCCGGATAATTTGAAAGGACATAGTTCAAAAAGGTGATGGTTTCCCAGCAGCCGTCGTGCGCCATGCAATTGTGAACTATTTCATTGAGGTAATGTTCATGCAAATAACCCCACGCTTTTTGTATCATGGGTTTGGGCACTTCAACCCCGAATTCAAGCGCTTTCGAAAATCCGTAAAGCACATAAAGCGTAATATACGGTGAGGGCGGGCCGCCACTGAACCACGGAAATCCGCCGATAGCCGTTTGGGATTTTTCGAGTTTAGAAAGCGAATCGATCCGCGAGTGTCTTGCAATTGAGGAATCGAGCACATTGATGAGTTCATCTGGCTTTTCAGCGCCGCCGGCAGCCTGCACGAGCCACGGGGTTTCTTCCATCGCCATTTTGCGATTGGGATCCGGCTGGTCAAAACTTTCATTGCGAGTTTTTCGATCGGACATTTTTTTAGCCATTTTATCAATCGCCGGATATTTGTTGAAAACCGATGTTAAAATTCCCGTTGATAAAAAGCGGTTTAACAGCTGCTCGATGCATTCATAAGGTGAATTCACCAGGTAAGGCAAAGCCGAGAGCACCGAGTAAAACAACTGCGCATCGACCTGCACCACCATTTTTTCACTGATTCGTGAAGGATCATTCGGTTGAGCGAGTTCAGGGAAATTCATTTCGCGACGATCTTTGTTGTTGAGTGTAACAAACCGCGACTGGGCTAAGTGAAACCGACCGGGTAAGAGCGGGATCGGGCGCAGTTCGCCATCTGACAACTGATCTGTTTTAGCGACGGCTTTAAAATTGATCATGCCCACTGTTGCCGGCACTTTCATTTCGACCATGTAGTCAAAACTTTTCTGCGGCGCAATCTCAAACGGAATTGATTTCAATTTATCAGCGGAGACTCCGAATTTTTCGGCCCGGTTTTCTTTCTGTGATTCATCTGAGATATCAATATCTAGAAAGCCTTTGAGGGTTTTTTCCGAAGTATTGTTGACGACAACTTTTATCTGTCCGACATCGGCCTCACGCAAAAATCGCGGCAGGTAAGGGCGGACCATCAGGTCTTTGACGGTTTGCACCTGTTTGTTGAGGGTTCCTGCCATCAAGTCTTTCGTAAAAGTTTGCAGCCAAAGATTCCAGGACGTGACCGAATCTGGTATTTCAAAACTAACCTGAACATCCCCATTTTCTGAATTAACCAGAGTCGGAAGGAAAAATGCGGTTTCAGAAAAATTACTGCGAAGTGTTTTTTCGGGCCCGGCTTCGACTTGGAGCGGCCCTTGTACATCGGATTTTTCTGATTTCTTATCTTTCAGCAGATCATTTCGGGAAGTTGGAGCAGCAGATTCTTTTTCCATGTTAGCATCGGCTTCCGAAGCCATTGCCGCAGGCGCAGCAAGCGACTTTGCACTCATTGCCATGCCATCTGAGGCCATTTCAGAAAGATAGCCCGAGCGCCCGCGAGCGCCGGGCCCGCCGATCCCGTAACTCGGATAGAAATCGAGGCGATCATCGTTTGGAGGATGATATTCGATGGAGTAATTTAGATTATGATCGAAGTAAGCATTGAAGCCCTGGCCTAATTGATAATCGGGCTGAACGACACCCGATCTTTGTGGATAAAGATTTAACAGTGATGGTGAAGAGTGAGTTGCAAGGGCATCTAAACTTCGATCGTACATATAGGCAAGCAGTTGCGCCGACTCCTTACCGAGCTTTGCCCCCTTCGGGCCTTTAAGGTTGAAAGTCCATTTTTCTTTTTGACCGGGGATAAGGCGATCGCGAAATGTTTTGGTTTCAATAGTAATTTCTTTGTTATCCCAAGGCACAAAAACCGTTTGTGAAAATTTCAGCGCTTGATAGTCATTAAGCAAGCGAACCGAGAAACCCAGGCCGCCCCGATGTTCTTCTTTCATTGGCCATTCGATCAGGCCCGAATCGAAATCTGATTTCAAATAACGGCGTTCAAGTAATTTCGAATCCTGAAATACTTCAAAAACAAGCAACTGATTTTTTAAGCCGGTCGGCAGCCAAAGCCTTAAGTTTTCGCCGACCTTTGCACTTGAATGATCAGCAAAAAAGAGCAGCGGCAAATTAGGGCGATAGGTTGAGTTCGCAACAAAAAATTCAACCTGAGCGTGAACACTCTCGCCGAATTCATCTTTGGTTTTATAGAGTAATCGGTAAGCGCCGGCGGTTAAACGCGGCAGTTTCAGTAGGCCCTCGCCATTTTCATTCGCAGTTAAAGAACCCGATTTGATCTGGGTTTTTTCTTTCCAGTCGCGCACGAGCGACTGCCAGTTGAACTGCGGATTCCAGCGTGGCTGCAAAAGATCACCCGGTAGCATCAGTGCGGATTTACCCATTGCTTTAAGATAGCTCGGGGCTTTTTGGTCTGCCGGCATTACTGTTTTTTCGGGCTCATACAATGATGCCAATTCCCACTGCCCTTTGCCCGGAGCCGGGCCTCCGGAAATTAACTGGCGCGAAAGCTTCACTTCGGCTTCTTGATTTTCAGCGATCATTTTTACATCGGACCAACTGGCTTCAACTGCGGCCGCTGCGATAATAACCGACGTTTGCGTTGAGCGGGTCTCGCCACCTTCATCGGTGACATCTGCTGAAATCGTATAATTGTATTTTATGCCTTCGAGTTTTTTATCAATTCTCGAATCTTCGGCAGGAGTAAATCCGATAACAAAACGGCCATCGGCCTGAACAGTGGTTTCGCCGCTCTGAATGATCTGAGCCTGTTGTAAATTAGAATAGTCGAAGTAGCCCCAGAAGCACCACCACGGAAGAATTGCGCTTTTCTGTACTTTGTATTTAACTTTTCCCTTGTTCAGCCCCTGGCCGAAATAATACTTGGCTTCACCGATAACCTCGGCGGGATGATTCAGGCGGATCGCGGTTTTCTGCACGGGCCACGAGAGTTCAAAAGTGGGCCTTTTGTATTCTTCGACATTGACCGCTTTTGAATCCTGCCCCGTTACAATGGACCACTGACCGAGCGCGCGTCCGGTCGGAATTGTGAACTCGCCGGCGGCGGCACCGAAGGCATCGGTTTTTACCTTTAGCTTCTGTACTTCTTGCCCGTTAATATCACGCAGGATCACCTGTGTGCTGTGCTCGGGAATCACATGAAATTTTCCGGGATTTTTTTCGGCCTGATAAAAGACGGCCTTCCACTGAATTTTCTGAGTAGGGCGGTAAATGGCCCGATCTGAATAGATCATTGCCCGGATAGGGAATGTCGTTTGCTGCGAGTAGCGGTCAAGATAAAATTCGGAAAATGAAACAGTGCCATTGTGTTCGGCAACAAAAAAATACGAGGAGTTTGAACCACCCGGCGATTTAAATTCGACACGGCCTTTGGCATCGCTTTTTGCAGACGAAACAAACTCGTGCCCTTTTTGATAATCGCGCCGGTAAAATTCGACGCTGATGTCAGAGAGCATTTTTCCGTCAGAGCCGTTGAGGGTTTCAATTTCGAGAGTACTTTTTTCATAATTATTTTTAACACTTAAGACCAGTGGTCCGTAAGTCATCATAGTTCCGACCACAATATTTTCACTTGACCTGAAATTTTCCACAATTGAGGCCACCGTAATATAGAAACCATTGTCGTGCTTTGGCGGTTTTACGTAGTGCCAGTGTTCACGGTGATCGGTGGTTTCGGGAAGTTCGGTCTGCCAACGGTACTTCGGCTGCTTTGCGAGGAGCTTGCTGAATACATTCCAGTCAGGAATCAGGTTATAATCTTTACCGCGTTTTAAATAGTCTTTGATGTCATAAGCGTAAGATCTGAAGTAAACCTGCTTGGCATTCATATATTTTAGACCCAGCGAAAGTTTTTCAGGCCCGTCAACTTTTGTGCTTAACAGTTGTAGCGTAGGCCGTTCGATGCTCTTGATGAGATCACGGCAGCGGGCGGCGCCAATGCTTTTAGGAAAACGCTGCGCCCCTTTCTGCGCAAAACTCAACGCTATGTTGATGGCGTCGGGTGCCGTATCCTGTTGCCAGAATTCTGCGAGAGTTGCGGCCGCCATCGAGTACCAGGGGTTAGCAATGGACGCATTCAATAGATGCGTCAGTTCAGTGCGGATAAATTCGCGGTCGAGAGGGTTGGTAAATCGCGAATGCAGAATTCGATACAGTGTCAGCTTACTTTCAAGCGCGCCTTGAATTTTGCCTTTTTGTTCGTTCCAGTTTCGCAGATCCTCAAGAATAAAACTGATTTTTATGAGTGGATGGGATTTTTCGGAAGTCAGATCGACCGCTCCGGTTTTTCCTAATACCAATTTTTGAAGATTGAGTCCAAAAAGATCGTTTGTTTCAGCCGGACTCCAGCCGGAAGAATCATTTAACAAATCCACAAAAAGATAACTCAGGGAATGGCGGAACGTATCTTTTAGGCCTTCCGGAAATGTATTCGGATGGATAAATTCCCCGAATTCATCTTTTTTCAGAGTGCTGAGCAATTCTCGTGACTTCCAGGCGTCAGAATAGCTTCGATAGGCTTCCTGATAAATTTCCTGAATTGTCCAGGTTTTGAGATCTTTTTGCGCTATTGATACGGTTTTTTCGCGCTGACGGATTTCCCACGAATACTGAGCGGCGTAGTTTTGTAGTGCCCGCGCATAATAAGTATTCAGAAGCACCTGTGTTTTAGGATCTTTCGGCCACGTGCGGGTTTTCATTTCTTTCACTGCGGTTTCGTAGCCCTGCAAAGACATTTCGAGTTGCACTGCTTTGACGATAACACGGGCCTGATCCATCGGATCGGTCATATTATTGACTTCAGCATTAACTAAATCCAACGCCGCCTGATTTTTCTGTTCGCTCGTGAGTTTATTTACTTTTTCAATAAGTTCTTTATAATTCTGAGCACTGAGGGCCGTAGCTGAGAATAAAAAAGTAAGAGCCGCGATGAGTATCGATAATAAAAGTTTCAAACTGACCTCCATGAAAGGGCTCAAATAGTTTGAACAACATCTGGTTTAGGGTCAAGGTGCTGGTAAGCGACCAGTAAAAAAAGCTTTGCCGAGCGAAGTGCTCTTGATAATTGACCCAACGGGATCTAAAATTTTAAAATGAACATGAAAGTAAAAATCACTAACGAAGTCAGTAAAGCTCTGGAAAACAACCAACCGGTGGTGGCGCTTGAGTCGACCATTATTTCGCATGGTATGCCTTATCCGCAAAATTATGAAACAGCTTTGGCTGTTGAGTCCAAAGTGAGAGAATTTGGTGCGGTACCGGCAACAATTGCCATAATTAACGGCGAGCTACGGGCCGGTCTTAGTGCTGAAGAAATAGAAAACTTTGCGAAAAAAGGTTCAAGTATTGCGAAGGTGAGCCGGCGCGATATTCCTGTTACAGCAGCTCTGAAAAAAGACGGTGCAACAACCGTGGCGAGCACAATGATAATTGCTGAAATGGCAGGAATTAAAATTTTCGCCACCGGAGGCATAGGCGGAGTTCATCGCGGGGCCGAAATAACGATGGATATATCGGCCGATCTTGAAGAGTTGGCCATCACGAACGTGGCCGTCGTATGTGCCGGAATTAAATCCATTCTGGATATCGGGTTGACTCTAGAATACCTCGAAACAAAAGGCGTACCTGTTCTTGGTTTTCAGACCGAGGACCTGCCGGCATTTTATACCCGCCGGAGCGGCTATAAGACCGATGCGAGAATGGACTCACCAGAGCAGGTGGCCAGTGTGCTGCATTCAAAGTGGAAGCTGGGTTTGCGCGGAGGCGTGCTGATCGGAAATCCAGTACCTGAAAAGTATTCGCTGGATTTTTCCGAAATGGAGCGCGTAATTAATAATGCCATTCTGGAGATGAAGCAAAAAAATATTAAAGGTAAAGAATCAACTCCTTTTTTACTCGGAAAAGTGAAAGAGCTGACGTCGGGGCGCAGTTTGGAGACGAACATTCATTTGATTTTAAACAATGCAAAAGTGGCGGCAGAAATTTCCGTTGCCTTTTCAAAAAATCAGTAAATGTGTTAAAAAAATAACCAATCAGGAATTAATCCTCCTCGCAAACCCAGTCACTAATGAGGTAACTATGCGATTCGTAAAATGGCTCTCCGCAATATTAGCTCTAGTGGTCGGGCTGATCATCGGACTTATCTATCTTGCTCCTGAAATTACGCTGAATACAGTATTGGATTTAGATCGTCAAAGATCAGGATTAGTCAGAAAAGAATTGAATCTAAATGGTGGCTTACACATCGTCTACTTAGAAGGTGGCCAGGGTGAAGAGTTGATTCTGCTGCACGGGTTTGGTGCGGATAAAGATAATTTTACTCGAGTTGCACTCTATTTAACTTCTTTTTACCACGTGATTATTCCGGACTTAATCGGCTTCGGAGAATCATCTCACCCCCTGGGCGCGGATTATACTCCTGCGGCACAGGCAAAAAATCTAAAGGCAATGCTTGAAGCCCTCGAGATTCACAAATTTAACTTAGGTGGAAACTCGATGGGCGGACATATTGCCATGACATATGCAGACCTTTTTCCGACGGAGGTTTTGAGTCTTTGGCTTTTAGATACCGGAGGTATTTGGAATGCTCCTCAAAGTGAGTTATCAAAAGCTATTTTCGAAACCGGCGAAAATCCGTTAGTGGCAAAAAATGAAAAAGAATTTCGTAGACTGTATAAATTCGTTATGTCTGATCCCCCTTTTGTTCCAGGACCGCTACTCGATGTTTTGGCTCGCAATCGACAAAATAATTATGCATTGGAAACTGAAATCTTTCCTCAGCTCACTTCGAGTTCTGCAGAAAATTTGGCGACCGGGCTAAAGATGCCGACGCTCATCGTGTGGGGCGAAGAAGATCGAGCCATCCATGTTGGAACAGCAGAAGTTCTGCATAATCTGATGCCGCAGTCGGAAGTGGTGATCATGAAAGGCGTCGGGCATTTGCCGATGCTTGAGCGTCCCCGCCAAACCGCGGAGGATTATCTCAAGTTTCAGAAAAAATCAGCTAGTAACTAAATGAAATAAGGCACGGTGCATTTTGATGAGTTGCTTGAAAATCGCTCTTACTCGTGATGCCATTAAGAAAAGCCTACTTTATGCAATCCACATAATGCTTCTTAACCCCATCGCAATACTCTGTAACCAACCCATGAATATCCGTTTCAAATCCTGGAAACATGTGATTAAAATCGCGTGCATATTTTAAGTAATCGACGATCACTTTATTAAATCGTTCTCCTGGAACTAACAAAGGAATTCCGGGAGGGTAAGGCGTTAACAACACGGCCGTGGCTTTTCCTTCAAGATCATCAATTTCAACGCGTTCGATTTCTTCGCGAGCCACTTTTGCAAAAGCGTCTGAAGGTTTCATCGCCGGTACAATTTCGGCGACATAAATTTCGGTCGTCATGCGGGCGATGTCTCCGGCTTTGTACTCATCATGAATTTGCTGGCACAAATCTTTTAATCCCAAATTTTTGTAGCAGGGATGCGTGCTTGTGAACTTTGGCATAGATTTCGCCAATAATTTATTGCTGTTGTAATCAGACCTAAATTGTTTGAGTTTCTCAATAATCGTCGTCCACTTGCCTTTTGTTGTACCGATGGTGAACATAACAAAAAACGAATACAGCCCGCATTTTTCAACTATAATTCCGTTTTCAGCCAAGTACTTTGCAACTAGGCTTGCCGGAATGCCCTCGCTAGCAAATCTGCCGTCAATATCCAGGCCATCGGTCAAAATGGTAACCTTTATAGGATCTAGAATATTAAAATCTGGGCTTACATTACCGAATCCGTGCCATTTTTCATCGGGTTTTAAAATCCAGTCTTCGCGCGAACCGATACCGTGTTCTGTAAGCTTATCGGGCCCCCACACTTTGAATCCTATTTTAGGTTCGATTGAACGCATAGCGCGACGAAAATCCATTGCTTCAAGAATGCTTTCTTCAACCAGCGCTTGGCCATTGGAGCCATCCATCATAGCTGCACTTACATCACAGGAAGCAATAATAGAATATTGCGGGCTCGTCGTGGTATGCATTAAATAGGCTTCGTTAAAAACAAAGCGATTGAGTTTCTTCATTTCAGAGTCTTGAACTAAAATCTGCGACGCCTGACTCAGCCCAGCTAGCATCTTGTGAGTAGACTGAGTTGAAAAAATTAAAGATTCTTTTGCTCGCGGGCGATTGGTGCCGATGGCGTGCATGTCTTTATAAAACTCATGAAAGGCTGCGTGCGGAAGCCAAGCTTCGTCAAAGTGCAAAGCGTTGATCTTTCCGTCTAGTTTACGCTTAATCGTTTCAACATTGTAACTGATACCGTCGTAAGTAGCTTGAGTCAGAGTCAAAATGCGTGGTTTTTTGGTTTTATCTTTTATAAAGGGATGAGCTTCGATTTTCTTTTGAATACTTTCAAATGAAAATTCACTTTCAGGAATAGGTCCGATAATTCCATAGTGATTCCGTGTCGGCGAGAGGTAAACGGGTACGGCGCCTGTCATCATAATGGCGTGCAAATTCGATTTATGGCAGTTGCGATCGACAATGACAATGTCATCGGGACCAACAATTGAGTGCCAGACGATTTTATTCGAGGTCGATGTTCCGTTGGTTACGAAAAAAAGGTGATCCGTGTTGAATATGCGTGCTGCATTCTTTTCTGAAGCAGCAATGGGTCCAGTATGTTCAAGTAATTGCCCGAGCTCTTCTACAGCGTTACAAACATCGGCCTTCAGTAAGTTTTCGCCGAAAAATTTGTGAAAAATTCGCCCGACGGGAGATTTTAAAAAGGCGGCTCCGCCCGAGTGTCCGGGGCAGTGCCAAGAAGCCGAACCGTTCTCAACATAGTTCATCAGCGCTTGAAAAAAAGGCGGCACAGACACTTCTGCAGCGGCTGGCAACGGACTGGGAATTTCTTTTTCGAACTTCTTGAAAAAATACATATTGATTATTTATGCAATGATTTTTTTTAAATGCAATAAAATTATTGACGGCAACCACTTTATGCATAACTATGCAAATATAAAGCATAATTATGCAAATCGAAAGGGGCACATAAATGACTGAAATTATTCATTCTCAAGTAAGAAAAAGTCTGACGTGCTCAATTGTAGGGGCTCGAGGTTATTCAGGGATCGAACTCGCGCGAATTCTTTTGCGTCATCCGCAAGCTGATCTTAAGTATTGTTTTGCCACGTCAGAGTTTAAACTTTCAGACTATTTGAATTCAGAAGCGGCCTTGAAAGTGACTTGTTTGAAGGACGATCAGTTGTTGGCAAACTTAACTGATACAGATATCGTTTTTCTAGCTACACCGGCGGAAGTATCTCTGAAATTGGCTCCGATGATCCTATCAGCTGGCAGAAAAGTTATCGATCTAAGCGGAGCCTTTCGATTGAAAGAGCACAGCTATGAAACTTGGTATGGCTTTTCTCACACTGAAGCCCTTTTGCTTAAAAGCGCTCGGTATGGCCTAATTCCGTGGGTTGGTCCTGCAAAAAACGACGAACTTATCGCGAACCCCGGTTGTTTTGCAACTGCGGTGGCGATGGCGCTTATTCCATTAATTAAAGAGGATGTGATTAATATTGAAAATATCGTAGTTGACGCTAAGTCAGGCGCAACGGGTGCCGGAAGAAAAGCCACTGAACGCATGTTATTTAGTGAAGTCGACGGCGAATGTCTTCCGTATAAAGTGGGCTGCCATCAGCATTATCCAGAAATTAAAGAAACCGTCGCTGCTTTTACAGGGAAGACGTTAGACTATCAATTCATTACAAGTTTATTGCCGGTTCGTAGAGGAATAATTGCAGGAATTTACGGGCGATTAAGACCGGGTAAAACCATAGATAATATTAAAAATGCGTTTACGAAGGCTTACGCCGATTACCCACTTATTAGTTTTTCAAGCGTAGCAGAAAATCCGCAATTGCTTTCATTAAAACAAGTGGTGGGCTCGGCTAAGACTCACATTAGTTTTGAAGTTCAAGGCAATAAATTTTTTGTTTTTTCTTGTATCGACAATTTATTGAAGGGCGCGGCTTCTCAAGCCGTAGAGAACTTTAACCGCATTGCCGATCTACCGATCGGTACTGCCATTAGTGGACTGGAGGCAATGATATGACTATAGGACCTGGGGTACGCCGTACTCCTTTGCCGAAAGGTTTTTTAGCCAGCGGAGTCAACTGCGGGGTGCGCCGCTATCGTCCGGACATGGGATTAATCATTTCTGAATTTCCTGCCGTAGCAGCCGGCGTTTTTACCCAAAGTGAAAGCCGTGCGGCTCCGGTTCGTTATACCCAAGCACTTTTGCCTGCGGATAACATTCACGCCATATTGACGAACTCTGGGCAGGCGAATGCAGCAACTGGTTCGGTTGGTGTAGAAAGAAACTTAATGATGGTTTCAGCAGTAGCTAAAGCAATAGGCTGTGATCATAATCAAGTTTTAGTCGCAAGCACCGGAAAAATCGGTGAACAATTAGATACTGAAAAAATTCTACCTTGTATGTCTGAGCTCGTTGAGCGTGCCAATGACTGCGCTGAAGGTTTTGCAACTGCAATTTTGACAACAGATTTGGTTCCAAAAACAGTAACCGCCGTCGTGAATCTTTCAAATGGGCCTATTCGCATCACTGGAATCAGCAAAGGTTCCGGAATGATCCATCCAAACATGGCGACAATGTTGGGTTATATCTTAACAGATGCGAAACTGAGTACGGAACATGCCGCTAGCCTAATTAAAAAAACGGCCGACGTTAGTTTCAACATGATCAGTGTTGATGGTGACACGTCAACGAACGATTGCTGCTTTATCATGGCTAATGGTGCCTCAGGCTGTGCTTTAGAAAACGAAAAAGATGTTCAGAAATTCGAAGCCGTAGTTGAAGACATCGCAATTTTCTTAGCTAAGTCTATTGCGGCAGATGGTGAAGGCGCCTCAAAATTAATTGAAGTTAATATTAAAGGCGGAGACGACTTGGCGCTCATTAAAAAAGCGGCGAGAGGGGTAACACTTTCACCGTTGGTGAAAACGGCGATTCATGGTGAAGACCCAAATTGGGGACGCATCTTAGCAAGACTGGGTGCTGAAGGCATACCGTCTGCTCAACTAGATAAAATGTCGTTGAAACTGCAGGGAGTTTTACTTTTTGAAAAGGGGCAGCCCATTGCCTTCGTACGAGACGAAATGAAAGCCTTGCTGAAGCAGTCAATTGTAAAAATGGAAATTAATTTAAGTTCAGGTAAGCAAAGTGCGACGGCTTGGGGTTGTGATCTCTCACGCAAGTACGTTGAAATCAATACAGAGTATAGCTAATGAATTCAGTTATCGTAATTAAATTGGGCGGGTCCTCCCTGCAAAACTCTGAAACGCTTTTGCAATTGGCAAAACTAGTGCGCGGCTTTCAAAAGCGTTGCTACCATGTCGTAGTTGTTCACGGAGGCGGTCCCGCAATTAATGCGGAGTTGACCCGTAGAAATATTAAATGGCAATTTATCAACGGGCAACGCCAGACCACTCCTGAAATGATGACTGTGATTGATGAAGTACTGGCTAGGTCCGTCAACGGCACTTTAGTTGAAGAATTACGTCTTGCCAGAGTTTCGGCCATCGGTTTGTCAGGAGCTGACGACGAAATTCTATTTTGTACTCAGGCGAATGAAGAACTTATTTGTGTCGGTAAAGTGGAAGCGGTTCGAGCTGCCGGTTTAAAAGAAGTACTCACTCAGTTCGGAGATAAAGTTCCGGTGATTGCGCCAATAGGTTACGGTTCAAAGGGCGAAAAATACAACATCAACGCGGACTGGGCCGCATGCCAAATAGCAATTGCACTCAGCGCAAAAAAATTAATATTTCTAACTGATCAAAATGGAATTTTAGATCATAATAAACAACTCATACCCAGGGCCAATTCGCTATTGATCAATCAAATGATCGCAAGCGGTGCTATTAATGGCGGTATGCTGACAAAAGTGAAGGCTATGATGGCAGCGCTGAACGCCGGAGTAAAATACGTAAATGTTCTGCACGCAAGCCTGGCAAGTCAGGCGCTCAGAGCAGAGCCAGTTGGTACTATGTTAAAGAATATCTGCGTCAATAAAAAAATGAACAAGGAAGTAGTCTATGAGCGAGCGCACTAATGACACCCAGGAAAGGCTGCTGGTTTTGCGGCAGCTTATCCGCGAAGGCGAGGCCAGCACACAAGAAGAGTTGTGCAACGCTTTGAAGCGAAAAAAATTTGAAGTCAATCAAAGCACTGTTTCGCGAGATTTACGTCGGATCGGTGCAGTTAAAGCAACGAACAGCGAAGGCGAAATCATTTACCTATTGCCAGAGCAGCATTTAGCACAGATTCCACGGGCGAATACAGACATGAGTCAGCTGGTAATCAAGATTCAAGCGAATGAAAGTATGATTGTGATTCATACGGCGCCGGGATCGGCCAGCCTGATCGCAGCCGTTCTTGATCGCATGCGCCTAAGCTTGGGAATTTTAGGTACACTGTCTGGTGACGACACAATCTTTGTTGCGCCGTTATCGGTTAAGCAAATTTCTAAAGTAGAACTAAAAATTAAGAATCAATTTTTATAAAGGGAGATTTCAATGAAAACTATAAATGATAACTACGGTGAAATTAAAGGGCCAATCGTCATGATCGGTTTTGGATCAATCGGAAAAGGAACATTACCACTGATTGAGCGCCATTTTAAATTTAATAAAAATCAAATGGTGGTAATTGATCCGGTATACACCGACCGAAAACTCTTAGATGATCGCGGTATTAAATTCTTGCAGCTGGGTTTAACAGCTGAAAATTACAAATCGGTTTTAGCTCCGCTTTTGACTTCGAACGAAGGCCCAGGCTTTTGCGTAAACTTGTCTGTGGATGTGAGTTCACTAGAAGTGATGAATCTATGCCGTGAGGTGGGTGCATTCTACATCGACACCGTCGTTGAGCCTTGGGCCGGTTTCTATTTTGATACGTCAAAAAAGGTGTCAGCGCGTTCAAACTACGCCTTGCGTGAAACAATTTTAGAACAAAAAATAAAAACTCCAGGAGGAATCACAGCGATATCTTGTTGTGGGGCTAATCCAGGAATGGTTTCTTGGTTTGTAAAACAAGCTTTGATCAATTTGGCATTGGATTTAGAAATTCCGTTTGTGGTTCCTACGAAAAGAAGTGAATGGGCCGTGCTCATGCAAAAAGTTGGCGTCAAAGGAATCCATATTGCAGAACGTGATTCGCAAAGATCAGCAAATCCAAAACCAACTGACAATTTTGTAAACACCTGGTCAGTTGAAGGCTTTGTAAGTGAGGGTATGCAACCAGCGGAATTAGGTTGGGGAACTTTTGAAAAATGGGCCCCAGACAATGCACATCATCACGAGTCAGGTTGTCAGGCGGCGATTTACCTACAGCAACCTGGTGCAAATACCAGAGTACGCACTTGGTGTCCTACATTGGGGCCGCAATATGGCCGCCTTGTTACACATAACGAAGCGATTTCAATTGCAGATTACTTTACCATAGGAAGCGGAAAGAATGCGACCTATCGGCCAACGTGCCATTACGCCTATCATCCTTGTAACGACGCCGTTCTTTCATTGGAAGAAATGTTTGGTCGCATCGGCGAGCGGCAAAGTTCACAAATGATTTTAGACGAGAACGAAATTGTTGACGGAATCGACGAGCTAGGAGTTCTTTTGTACGGTCACGCTAAAAACGCGTATTGGTACGGTTCACAACTTTCAATTGAAGAAACTCGCAAATTAGCACCTTATCAAAATGCGACAGGATTACAGGTCACTTCGGCGGTTATTGCCGGAATGGCCTGGGCTTTAGAAAATCCGCAAGTAGGAATTGTTGAGGCCGACGAAATGGATTATCAACGATGTTTAGAATTTCAACTTCCGTACTTGGGACCGGTCAAAGGCTATTATACTGACTGGACACCTTTAAAAAATCGTCCTGGTTTTTTTCAGGAAGAAATAGATACAACGGATCCTTGGCAATTTAAGAACGTCATCGTTCGTTAAAATTCAGCAAAATGTCCAAGGATATTCACCAATTGAATTGCATATAGTTTTCCGAGTGTCGCATAAGAGCCAGACGAGGATCTGTCGTAAAGAAGATGCACACAATTGGTTAGACTAAGCTCCGGCGGAGTTCTTGGAGTAATTGTGGGAGGAGACAAAACATCGAAATGTCAGGATTTCTTCGGGTACGGTTCAGTGTTTTAAATATGCAAAAACAGGTTCAGCCCAGAAGCTCTACGTGTCTTAAAAATGTATCAATCTGATACGGGGACTTTATGGCTTAACGACTAAGAATTTCAAGTTCGATTCAAATTTTGCCGATATTTCACTAGTAAAATGTTGCGATTTAATTTGAAAACAATTTGTATTTTTCTTTTTGCGATTACGATTTTGGTAATGACATTCTTGAATTGCAGCGGTCCGCATGAAGCAGATTCTACTCCGAGCGTAGCAAGTACTCTAGAGAAACTTGGCGATGTGCCTTATAGTCTGGTCGGTCAAAATTATCTAATTACAAATTATAAACTTGTTACATCTGATGGGCCGATTTATTTTCAGGTTATCCCGGGCTGTAACGCAAAATGTCCTGCAGTCGTAGTGTCGATGCCATACAATGGGATCAGTTGGTCGGGGGATATTTTAGATCAGCAGTGGGCAGCTAATTTTCCTAGCGGAGCTTTAACAGCAGACATTAATGGTCCGAATTATGTTTCGGGTTCTGGACAGGTTATTGCTTATTATAATAATAGCATTTCAGATACAGTCGGATTCGGAGGGATCTTTTTGCCTTCCGGAGTATCGACTGTTTTGATTTACAATCGTTTCTATTTAGGTCGAAAACTAGAAGATTATGTAAAAGACTTCGTCAAGGTGGTCGACTATTTGCCGAATTTTACATTTATAGATAGTGCAAAGCTAGCATTTCTGGGAGCTTCGCTTGGCGGTTATGTGGTTTTTCATGCTTCAAGAAAGACTTCAATAAAGCCTTTGGCTATTGCGGGGATAACACCGCTGTTGGATTTAGAAAGTGAATACGCGGCGATGAGCACGGCTGCAAGTCGCATTACCAGTAATCCGACTTTACTCTCCGCTGCAAATAATTTCTTTAATTCCTACCTCCGACGTATGAACGGCACTAATCTGTTAGATAATAGTTCGGCAAAGTTGGCTTCAGATAATTTAGTTTCATCGGCATTGGTCATTCACGACACTTGGGATACTATCGTGCCGATCAGTCAGTGGGAGCTTTTTAAAACACAAAGATCGGTAGACTCATTTATTTTTCAACACGCTGGCGCAATCAACTACAATACGTTCACCTTAGACCACGCTCAAGCCAGCGAAGGTTACACGAATACAAAAGTTGCCGTCGTCTATATGAATTACATTTTGAGCAGATTATTGGATCAAAGCCAAAGTAAGGTGATTTACTATTCTTCACCGGATTTCTTTACGGTACTAAGCGAAATTAGATTAGCCCAAAACCGAGGACAGAGTATTTCTTGGTTCAAAGGTTTCTTAACAGACTTATGCACTCCCAATATTACATTAAAAGACTATTCAACAGTGAGTAATTTCGGAGACATTTCGGGTGAACTGATGGCGGGTGGTATACTAGTCAATGTCTTTGCACAGCCCACAACGATAGCGAACGGCTGTAGTTACTTGGCGGCTCATCCTGCCATTTTTTGAATGGTATTTGTCGAAATTGAAAATCGTAACATAATAATTCAATCGTTGAGTTGGTTTTCATAATTGCTTTAGTTCGAAATGTATTATCAATTATACAAAACTAATTTCGAAGGGGCTTTTATGATTCATATTTCGTTGACCTATGCCGCCATTCTGGCCGTGATCTATGTGGGGCTTTCGATACGCGTAATTAAAAATCGATTTTCAACCAAAGTTTTAATAGGCGACGGTGGTAATCAAAAACTGGGTATAGCGGTTCGAACGCATGCTAACTTTGGTGAATACATACCTTTGGCTCTGATGTTAATTATGGGAGTTGAATTGCTTCAGTACCCTAGCGCAATAGTTCATGGTTTGGGTGTCGTATTAGTTTTAGGACGCTTGGGTCATATGCACGGTCTTGCTACTAATGGCAGTGCTGGCTTAGGCCGACCTGTGGGAGTCGTTGCAACATTGCTATTAATGCTTTCTAGTGCTGTGATGATCCTGATGAAAACACTGTAACTGGAAAAATTAATAGAAAATTTTTAAAAATGAATGTTACTAATTTGTCTTTTGGATATCGTGACGAAAAATTCTTGTTTGAGAACTTGAATCTGGATTTAACTAAAGGTTCTTTTATGCTTGTGAAAGGGCCCAGTGGTTGTGGCAAAAGCACTTTGTTGAAACTCATTGCCGGTTTTTTAAATCCCCAAAAAGGCAAAATTAATATCGAGGACCGAAAGACTAAGATCGGATATCTTCACCAAGATTGTCATTTAATTGAACATTGGACTGTTTGGGAGAACCTGAGTCTGGTTAATTCGGAGATCGAATTGGCGAAGAAGTTTCTGCAGGAATTTGGTTTAAATAAAGTTTTTAATAATTTAGTCAGCGAACTCAGTGGTGGTGAAAAGCAGCGGGTTTCGCTTGCGCGAATACTTTTGCAGAACCCGGATCTCCTGCTTTTGGATGAGCCTTCGGCGCATTTAGATGATAAAAACACAGTCCACATTATTGGATTTATAAAAAAATATTTTAAAGACAAAATTGTAATTGTGGTCAGCCATGACCGCCGGCTTGATGAGTTAGCCAGTCAGATTTTTGAGTGGACGGATTTGGTTCGTAATGGTGTTTAAAATAGTTAAGACCGAATTTCTACGCGATCTTCAAAACAGCCTTTCTGTTTTTGTTTTTAGTGTGTTTCTGGGATTTACCCTATTTTTTGTCAACGGTGTTTCAGATCACTTGAATAGGCTTTTTGCTTCGC
>JAYVIY010000188.1:0-4251 GCA_043769795.1 Pseudobdellovibrio sp.
TTTTGGTCAGATTCATTTCGTAAGATAAATCAAAATTTCCTTTTTCTAAAATGCCATTAAGGGTTGCTTCTACTACGGATTCTAAGTCATCTTTTTTTCCGCTACCAAATAACTTGCTAAAAAAGCCGGCCATATAATCTCCTTTTATGAGAGTTGTTTTGTCGTGTTACCTTTTAATAAAAAATACTGTTGCCCTACTCCGAAAAGAGCACTCACAAAGTTGTATAGCGTTAATCCGCTCGGAAGGCTTATCATAAACAAAGAAAATAGCAGCGGCATAAAATTCAGAATTTTTGCCTGCATAGGGTCCATCGTCGTTGGGGTCAGTTTTTGCTGGAAAAACATGGTTATGCCCATCAGAACCGGAAGAACAAAAAACTTATCGTGTGAGCTTAGGTCGGTTATCCAGCCGAAAAAAGGTTGCTGATAAATATCAATGCTAGATCCTATCGTTTTCCAGAGAGCAAAAAAGATCGGAATTTGAATTAGCATTGGCAAACAACTACTCAGCGGGTTTGCATTGTGCGATTTCATCAGCGCCATAGTTTCGCGGTTCACCGCCATGGGGTCGTTTTTATATTTTTCACGTACTGCGGCTAGTTGCGGCTGAATTTTTTGCATAGCCCTAGCGGACTTAAAAGAAACCACGTTGAAAGGCAACATCACAAGCCTCATAATTATTGTGAGTGCGATGATGGCCACTCCCCAATTGCCAAAAATACCGTGCAGGAACTTCATCAATAACAATAACGGCTTTGAAATAAACCCGAAAATACCCAGATCCATAACTTCAGGAAGAATTGGGTCGATTTTTGCCAGGTTTTCATTGGTTTTGGGGCCAATATATATAATGTTTTTTACCTTTGAGATTTTCGCATCTTTTAAATTGTAAATAACATCAAGCTTCGCTGTTTTACCTCTGACTTCCATATTAACACCGGGTAAAATCTCAGACTTGTCTATATAGCTTTGAGTAAAATACTGCGATCCAATCGATGCTAAGGAGGCGCTGGCAGCTGATTTATTCAAAACATCACTATCTTTTACGCTTGAAATGGGTTCAGTAACTATTTTTTCGTGATCCCGAAACAAAAAATCCTGTTTAGAAAACGAAGGCATTAAAAAATTTGAACTGCCGGTAGCATGTTTGGCTTCAGACGTTGAAAAAATCAACGAATTCGGCACATGTTCAAATTCGATCTCATTTTCAAAACTCATCGACTCTTTATTATAGCTAAGGGTTCTTTTAATAGTTTTTCCATCAAGCTGGGCCGTTCCGGCGAACTGTGTTTCGCTTACTTTTGTAAGATTAAATGCTGGGGTTTGCCCGTCTGCCGCTACAGAAAAAAGCTTTTGTTCTGCGCCAAATTTAATTGTCTTGTGATCGTGGTCTAAATAATTCTTCAACTCTAAAGAGCTTAAACCCATTCCAATAGACGAAAGTGTCCACTTTATTTTCTCATCTTCATAGATAAAGGTTTTCTCTTCAGTGTTTTCCACAACTTTCAATGCCGGGGATTTTTGTGCAGAAAGAGTGTCGGTAGCCGCGGCCGCAAGACCAGAATTTTCTGCTGAAAGTGTCTTTATTGGTGCGCTTTTAACTAGTGGCTGTGGGTATTTTAAATTGACGTAATACTGCCAGCCCCAAAGAAACAAAAAGACCGCAATAATCGAAATAATAAATCGAGGATTGCCGAATGGTGATTCATTCTGAGTGTTCATAGTGTTGGCTCATTTCTTTGGAGTTAAAAGGAACTGGGTCATAAAATCGCTTTTTACTGAACGGATGGCAGCTGAGAAGCCTTTTAAGAATCAAAAGGCCGGCGTAAAATAAATCATGTTTTGAAAATGCCTCGTGAGCATAGTGTGAGCAAGAAGGGTAATATCTACAATTGCCACCTAAAAAATACGAAAAACTAACTTGGTAAAATCGAATCAAAAAACGTCCGAAAAAATTCAGATCAAATTTTTCTGTAGATTTCGAGAAATTCTGAATATTTTTGCTTTGAAAAAAATGCATCATCTGCTTGCTGCTTAAACACAAACACGAAGACAAAAGACTCGTATTTTTCTGGCCATGGTTCAGTTCGTACACAGTTTCTTACCCATCTTTTGAGTTTATTTCGAATAACAGAATTGGCTACTTTGCGTGAGACCGTGACACCAAAATAATTATTTGAGTCGGACGAAGGCATCAATTGCAACGTAACCCAAGAAGAAAGGCGCTTTTTTTTTCCTTTTAGAGCGACTTCTCTGAAACTCGAAGATCTTTTAAGCGGGTAAGGCTTACTTGCCACCAGAAGACACAGTTAATTTTTTTCGGCCTTTAGCTCGACGGCGAGCTAATAGTTTTCGGCCTGCTGCTGTTGCTGTTTTAGATCTGAATCCGTGGGCTTTTTTACGGCGACGATTACTTGGTTGATATGTACGTTTCACAAATACCTCTATTTTCCTAATACGACGTAATTAACGTCTGCAAATATAATTGGCAATAACCAATTAAGTGAAGTAGAAATAAATCACATTGCATTAAGTTGGTCAACTGTTGATAAGTTGAACCCATGTTGTTAAGCAGTTTATGTTCTCGGGGGGGCGCGTATGGAGTTAAATAGTTTATTCTGGACCCAGATAAAATCCACAATAAAAAGTAAAAATGGGGCAAATAAGCTGCTTGAGAACTGGCTAGATCCAATAGAGCTCATTAAATCTGAAAAAATCGATGATCTGATCAAAATTACATTTGGAGTACCAAGCCAGTTTTTCTTCTTCTATGTCAATGAACACTTAAAAGACAAAATCGCCGGCGAGCTGGCCCAGCAATCTGAATCGAGAATTGAAATAGACTTCGTAGTTACCGGTAAAACGGCGCATGATTACAATACGTCTCTCCAAGACGTTATGCAGAATGCCGACCAATTATTTCATCAACCTGCGGTACTTATTCATCCTTTACCTCCAAAACCTATTGAAAATATCAATGAGGATTTTACATTTTCTACATTTGTTGTGGGTAAAAACTCCGAATTTGCACATGCAGCTACCTATAACGTGGCCAGTAATCCCGGAACAAACGACTATAATCCGTTATTGATTTATGGCCCTTCTGGAATGGGTAAAACTCATTTGTTGAATGCGGCAGCCAATCAAATAAGAAAGAACTTTCCACAGTTAAGAATCACCTGTGTGTCAGCTGAGCGTTTTTTAAATGAGTGTGTTTCGGCGATAAGACACCGTGAAATGGATAAATTTAGACAAAAATACCGTGAAAATACAGACGTTATTGTGGTTGACGACGTCCAATATATCGGACGCGGTGAGGCTGTACAGGAAGAATTCTTTCATATGATCAATTCTTTCATTGAGAAGAAAAAACAGGTTGTTCTTGCTAGTGATCGAATGCCAAAAGATATCCTCGGCCTAGAAGACAGGTCGCGAACCCGACTAGAAAGGGGTTTAATCGCAGACATCACTATGCCAGATCTTGAAACCCGGCTGGCAATCTTAAGGTATAAATCTGAAAACTATAACGTCAGACTTTCTGAAGATACCATTCAATATATAGCGAAAATTTCAAAAAAATCAATTCGAGAACTAGAGGGAAACCTTAAAAAGATAAAAATGTTTTCTGAGTTGCAAGGTTTAAGTATTAATCTAGAATTGGCTCGTAAAGTTCTCGCACATCATGAAAATACCGTAACTATCAGTATTGAAGAGATTCAAAGAATTGTGTCTGAATACTATAAAATCCGCGTTACTGATCTTAAATCCACGAGCCGCGCAAGGCCAATTGTGGTGCCTAGACAAATTGCAATGTATTTAATTAAAAGATTTTTAGATAAGTCTCTCGTTGAAATCGGCAAGGCGTTCGGCGGTAAAGATCACACAACAGTGATCAATTCATTGGATAAAGTCGAGTCTCTACAGAATAAAGATCCTCAATTTAAGAATGATATCGATGAGTTAGTAAACCAAATCCACAATGTTACTGGATTGTAATTGTTGATTGTTGAAAAGTCTGTGGATATCGGCTGAATAAAATTGAGGATAACGTTTAGTGTTGGAAACCTCGGTTGTTAGTTCACTTTATCAGTTGAGATTTCCACAATTAAAGGCTAATAATTCTAAATACTTAGTATGAAAAATAAGTTTACCGACTCCCCTACTATTACTACTACTTATTTAATATATATTAATAGGAAATTAAGAACATGAAAATAGAGATACAAAAAAAAGATCTTTTAGGTTTATTAA
>JAYVIY010000189.1:0-11080 GCA_043769795.1 Pseudobdellovibrio sp.
TCGGTCAGGAATTGATGCGCTTCGATCAGGTGCAGAAACTTGATTACAGCACCGGTGAAGTGCTAAAAACATTTTCTGTCTATGAAGACCTTTTTTTAAATCCAAAAGTTTCGAGTTTTAAAGCTGTGACCGACGTTGGAGAAAAGCAAGTGTTAGCATTGGGAGTCAAGCATGAAGGCAGCCATCTCAACGCCATTTCGGTTGCGAAAGACAAATTGTATGTCAGCGACTCTCATAGGCCAACTATTGTTTTAGACCTGTCCCTGAAATTTGAAGGCATCGATACATCAATAATTAAGAAGCTTAATTTAGGAATGGCTTTTGAGGATGCGAAACACGATGTTCAGTATTTCGATGACGGCAGACAAGTGGTTTTTCTCAATGCTCATTCTGACAAATTAAATAAATCTAGGTCATTTCGGATTTTTGAATTCGACGGAGACAAAATAAAGTTTCAATTTCCTAATCGCCCGGAAGACTTTGATGAGACTTTTTGTTGCGGCGGAGTTGAAAAAATTGGTCAAATTTATTTGGTTGGGTATAGAGCGAAAGGTGGCGAATCTTCAGTGATCGGCTTTGTTTCAAAGGGTGGTCGCTGGCTAATGAAGAGAAAAATTCCGATTCAGATTCAGGAAATTAAAAAAATTTCGGTCGAGAACTATCTAAGCTTGAATAAAATTTAATTAAAGACGGAGCCCTTTGCCGCTCCGTCTTTAAACAATTACTTTGATTTATCAGCTGTCACTGTGATTTCAGCGGTGACCCGACGATTATCGTCGCGACCGGCTTTGGTTTTGTTATCTGCGATAGGTTGACTTGAACCATAACCTTTTGCGGTTAAACGAGTAGCTTCTACGCCAGCTTTAACTAATGCGGCTTTAACTGCTTCAGCCCGCTTTTGAGAGAGGGAGTTATTCACTGCCGGAGCGCCTAAGTTATCAGTGTGTCCTGCAATTTCAGCCTTCGTCTCTGGGAACTTTTTCATAAAGTTTGAAAGCTCTTCGATTTCTCCGTTACTTTTGCTATCGAGTGTTGCTTTGCCCGAATCAAACTCAACATTTAATTTTACTTTAGCTTTTTCTTTTACAGAACATCCGATTTTATCAACTGCAACGCCAGCTGGAGTGTTAGGGCATTTGTCATCCTGGTCAGTAACGCCGTCGCCGTCAGCATCTTTAGCAGCAACAGTCGCAGCAGGAGCGGTAGCAGATATTGCAGTTGATTTTGTTACAGCCGGAGACTCGGTTCCGAGTGCGTTGTGAAATGAAATAAACAATGCCGGCATCCAAGCTTGAGTGTTTTTAAGATCTAACGCATCATCAGTTTTTGTAACGAGGTAGTAGTTAAGTAAGAATCCTAAAGAAACATTCTTGCAAAAATCAGCTTCGAAGCCGGCTGCAGCTTTAGCACCGAACGAAGTTAACTTTAGGTCGAGCGCAGTCGTTGATTCTACTGAGGCTAATCCCAATTTTACAACCGGGTGAATCATAGTTTCAGGGTAAAATCGATAAGCGGCATCTATAATGATCGCTTTGTGTTTCGATTTGATAGCATCGAAATCAAGCTGATCTAAGCCGAGCTCAACAGCCCAGTTTTTAGTTAATCCGTAGCCGAGCCAAAATACTTGACCATCGCCAGAGGTGGCCAAGTTGTTAAATGTGTTTCCGCTGAGTGGGTGCGTATTGCCGGCGCCAAGCCCCAGTTCAATTCTTTCTTGTGCTTGAGTGCATAAAGACAAAATAAACACCGTAAAAATGACAAACTTAGACACTTGATACTCCCGTTGTTAGTTGATTTTAAACTGGAGCGACTTTGCGTTGGAACTGAAAACAAATCAATGATTCAGAAACGCTATCGACACATTTTGACCGTGCGAGTCAAGAATGCGGAAAATGTACGCCGTACCTAATCCCCATTTTTAAGTTTAGAATTCGTACATTTGGGGATTAGGTACGGCGTACATTTCCCATTTCCATTTCAATCAGAATGTTGATTTGAGAGTACACCGAGCACTTCGCGACCGAATTTTTCAAGTTTGGCCTCGCCGATTCCGTAAATACTTTTCAGCTCGTCAAGGCTTGCTGGGTTTTGCAGTGCCAATTCTCTTAAGGTCTGGTCGCCGAAAATTACAAAGGCCGGAATATCCAGTTCAGCGGCTTTTGCTTTTCGCCATTTACGTAAATCCTGAAATCTGAATTCAGAAATTCCGCTTAGTATTTCACTTGTTTTAGAGCTCTTGCTTGAAGATTTTTTCTTGAGTTGAATTGAAATTGACTTAAGTGGTTTCTGAATTTTTCGAGCTGACTGCGGGTCGCAAACATCACAGTGACCACATCTTTTAATTCGTTGTGAGTCTTTGTAATAAGTAAGAATTTCTGAGTGGCGGCATTCACCGGCCTCAGAGTAACTGATTAAAGAATCTAAATTACGCCACTTCAGATCTTTTATAGCTTTCGGCGCGGTGGAGGTCTGAATAAAATAGGATTGCAGACCTTTATCTTTTTTTGCGTAAAGCATCAGGCACGTTGAGTGCAGTCCATCGCGCCCGGCGCGACCCATTTCTTGATAGAGTGAATCGATATTTGCGGGCATCTGATAGTGCAACACGAGGCGAACATCGGGTTGATCAATACCCATGCCGAATGCATTAGTGGCAATTAAAATACGAAGTTCGCTTTTTGCGTAAGCCTCTTGAATCTTGGTTCGTTGAAGGCTTGATAGTCCGGCATGGTAGAAACCAACTTTTGATATTTTTTTTTCAAGTTGGCCAGAAAGTTCTTCGGTTATTTTTCGAGTTCCGCAGTAAATGAGAATGCGACCGGTGGGGTTCTGCTTTAAACTTTGTAAAAGCCAATTGGCTTTGTCGCCGTCATCCGTACAAGTTTCTACCTGATAGTAGAGATTTGGCCGATAAAATCCGCGCACAAGTTTTTCAGGATTTACTAAATTTAATTTTTTTGCGATGTCGGTAAGAACAGTTGGCGTTGCTGAAGCGGTTAGGGCCAGCACCGGGACATCGGGTCTTAAAGCTTTTAAGATTTTCAGCTCAGCGTACTCGGCTCTGAAATCATGACCCCACTGCGAAACACAGTGGGCTTCGTCGACTGCAAAAAGCGCAATTTCGCGGTTTAAAATCCAGCTCTGAAAATTCGGTTTTTGAACCCGTTCCGGCGAAAGATAAAGTATGAAGGCGCCACCTTTGTTTAAGGTAGAAAACACTTGGCGTTTTTCATCGTCACTCTGGCCTGAGTGCAGGCAGCCTGAAGGGATTCCCTGAAGTTGTAAACTTCGCACCTGATCTTTCATCAATGCGATTAATGGCGAAACTACAATGACTAATTGCTTGAGTTTGACTGCGGGATACTGATAACAAAGTGATTTACCGCCACCGGTGGGAAGAACCGCTAAGGTATCTTTACCCGCCAGCACGGCCGTGATGATTTCTTTTTGTCCGATCCGAAACTCAGACAACTTAAAGTATTTTTCGAGCAGGTCATCGGTCATGGTACTTCTTTCCGGATAATCTGCTTCAAATGCAAGAGGCATTCCAGCTTATTTTTTTGTAACCCAAAGCCCGGTTTTTTTAAGACAAGCGGCCTTTGATTTGGCGTTCAATATGCCTTTGCCTTTACATTCATTATTGCCTTTGCACGAATCATTGCCAAAGCCCATGCAATCGGCTTTGCCTTTGCACGAATTGTTCTGACAAACTTTTTCAGTCTTTGTTACAGGTGGAGCTGCAATGTCCGCTAAGACTGCGTTTGCAACAAAAGAAACCATTAAAGCTCCGATAATTTTCTTGTTCATTTATTTCTCCTTGGTTTTGGCTGTGATTAAGTTGGCTTCACCTTCTATAAGAATTTTGACTTCTTCAGAAACGGCAAGGCCACCCTTATCCAGATTTTTATTCCAGTTAATGCCCCAGTCTTTGCGATTGATTTTCGAAGTGGCCGTGAACGCTATCTTTTTTACACCTTCCACTTCGGCCTCACCATTAATCGTCACATCTAAGATAGCCGGAAGTTCTTTGTCGCGCATTTTCAGCAAGCCTGTAATTTTAAGACTTTGGCCGTCGGCCGCAAATTCTGATTTTTCGCCCTTGAAAGTAACAGTTTTATATTTTTTGACGTCAAAAAAATCTTCACTCACCAGATGCTCGTCGCGATTTTTTTCTGAAGTGCTGATGCTTGCCGGATCAATTTCGATTTTGAGATCACTTAGTGTTTTTGCCGCTTTATCATAAGAAAAAGTTCCTTTGAACTTACCAAAACGTCCTTTTACATTTGATATAAGCAAGTGTTTTACCGAGAAACCGATTTCAGTATGTCCGGGGTCCAACTTGTAATTTTCAGCCTGCGCTGTAAAGCCCGTACTTAAAAGCAAAAAGAGTAATGCCGATTTCATAATTTCTCCCTCGAGTTTGTGAGTCATGATTATGCGCCGGTTTGATCAGACAAGACAACTAATTGTTCACCGCATAGGCTGCAGCTGAGCTTTTTGCTTTCAAAGAAATAAATGTTTTTAGGCTGATTAAGTTCGTTGCACCCAGGACATTGAAACTCACCGGTGCTGAAAAAATGAGTATTTTTGTATTGCGCTAAAAAAACAAAAATCCCGACGAAAACAAAGGCCGGAACCAATACAAAATGAACCAGTGGCAGTAGAATGCAAAAAACAGCCACAGCCCAAAAAAGCACTAACTTCTTAAAGCTCAGCAGGATGATGTCTTTTTTTTCACAGGTAGTCACTTTGGCTTTTAGACTCGAGCTTTTGAAATCATTTGATCTTAAACTCCACGGCATCTTAAAACCTCGGTGGTGAATGATTCGGCTCCGGTATTGATATCGAGGTGACCGTCTTGGTGCAGAAAATTCCAACGATTATTTTTTGTCAGTTTTTTTTCAAGGAGATTCAGAAATTTTAAATCAACACCGAAAATTTCTATTTCTTCTCTGCGATGCACATCATTATTTTTTATGTCGTCTAAGAGCACTTGCGGGCTTTTGTAAGTGTAAACGCGAACTGATTTTGCGGTTTTTGTGGCTTTATGAAGTTTACGGGCCGATGGGTTTCCAACTTCAATCCATAGTTCGGCAGTGCCGTGTTGATTGCGAACAATTAAAGCCGGTGCTTCGGGGTCGCTGAGACCTCCGGCGGCAAACTCAATACCTTCCTGATAACTTAAAGAGTAGGCTATGATTCGGGTCAGAAGATAAGGTGCAATTTCAGAAGGATGCTGTGCCACCCGAAAATCTAAAGTTGTATAGATACCGCGGTCAATATCGGAGAGTTCAATCAGAAATTTGAAGAGCATTGCAGTAGAGTAATGCGGAATTCTCAAATTGCAATGCAGTGAATGACGCAAGACCTCCTGTTCAGTGCAAATTCGATGTAAATGTATTTATTGAGCGCGTTTTTTGCATTCTTGAAAGGCACGGGGTGATTTATGAATTTAATTCGAGTCAGCGATAGCCAATCGGTATGGTCGGCTACAGAATTTATGCCGAAATATACTAAACTGGAAGAAAATCTAACAACAGATGTCTGTGTTGTCGGAGGTGGTATTGCCGGGCTTACGACCGCGTACTTGTTAATGAAAACCGGAATTCGCGTTTGCGTGCTCGAAGCATTTGACTTAGCCAGCGGGCAAACCTCCCGCACTACCGCCCATTTTGTAACCGCACTCGATGACAGGTACTTTGATATTGAAAAATTTCACGGGCCCGATGCGGCAAAAATGGCAGCCGAGAGCCACCGCGCAGCTATCGACGAAGTTAAAGCTATCGTCAAAGAAGAAAATATCGACTGTGATCTTGAAGAACTGGATGGTTATTTGTTTGCTCACGGAGATGTGCGACCTGATGTTTTAGAAAAAGAACTCAAAGCCGCACGTCAGGCAGGTCTTTTAGATTTAGAAATCGTAGAAAACTCTCCGCTTAAGTTTTTTGATACCGGCGCCTGCTTAAAGTTTCCGGCGCAAATGCAATTGCATCCGCTGAAATATTTAAAAGCCATCGCAAAATTAATTGAAAAGGGTGGTGGAAGAATTTTTACCAATACCCACGTCACTGAAATTGAAGGCGGTAAAAAAGCTTTTGTAAAAACCGAGTCGGGCTTTACGGTCAAATGTCATTCAATTGTAGTGGCAACAAATTCTCCGGTTAACGATCTTTTTGCCATTCACACGAAGCAGGCGCCGTACCGAACTTATGTCATTGGCTTTCAGATACCTAAAGGGAGTATTCCAAAAGGACTCTATTGGGATACGTTAGATCCTTACCACTATATTCGCCTGGGCCCCTCTGATGCCGAAGCCTTTGATGTGCTTATTGTAGGAGGCGAAGACCATAAAACCGGCCAGGACGATCATCCCGAACGAAGATTTACAGTTCTAGAGTCATGGACCCGCGAACGATTTCCGATGGCTGGAGAGGTTCTTTACAAGTGGTCCGGGCAGGTGATGGAACCGGTCGATGGCATTGCGTTTTTAGGGCATAACCCTATGGACAAAAAAAATGTTTACGTCATTACCGGAGATTCGGGTAACGGCATGACTCACGCTACCATTGGCGCCATGCTCATCACCGATCAGATCCGCGGGCGCCCAAATCCATGGGAAAAACTCTATGATCCAACGCGGATTTCACTTCGTGCCACGGTCGAGTATCTCAAAGAAAATATCAATGTGGCGGCTCAATACGGAGACTGGCTCGGAGCCAATCTCAAACCGAGTTTTCCGGATCTTCCGCCCAATGCGGGGACTGTTTATCGTGACGGAATTAAAATGATTGCAGCTTACAAAGACGAAGTCGGAAATGTTGAATTCATGTCGGCGGCCTGTACTCATTTGGCCGGAGTGGTTGCTTGGAACAGCGTCGAGAAATCATGGGACTGCCCCTGCCACGGCTCACGCTACGACAAACACGGGCAGGTTATCGAGGGGCCGGCCATAAAAAACTTGAAATCCTTGAATGAGTTAAATAGAGAACTATCAAAAGAAAAAACAACTTTGCCAATTAATGCCCAACTCGATCGGCAAATCTGATTTTTTTATTTGGCCTGCTATTTTGCCACTGAAAATAAATTCTCGTTTTTGAAAAGAATTTGCGAATAGGACTGAATTTTTTCGGCATCGTCGCCTAGGGCCGCAACAAAGCTTCGAGGTTGCAAAAATTGATCAAAGAAAAAGAATTCAGTTTCTGATACCATTCGATAGTGTGAATGCAGACCATCGCGGTAAAAAAGATAATAACTGGTTTTAAGTTCCGGTACTTCAGGAATTTCAGCTTGCTTAACGGCTTCAATTACATGATGTATTTCGCAGTTGGCCCGGTAAAGTAAAACGTAGGGTTTCAAAGTCAATTTACAATTTGTCCAATCGTCTTCGCTGAATTCGCGGACGGCTAAATTAGGTAAAGTATCACTAAAGGCGATGCTACACAGGCCGCTGAGGTTTTCAAAGGCCGCCACATCAGCAATAATCTTTTGATCGACACCAAGGTCCACATCAAATGCATGTTCTTTAAAAAACGTCGCAAGTTTATTGCCGACAAAATCGATAGAATCAAAAGTCGATGGATGTACTTTTAGGTATTCCATCATCACGTGCGCAAATAATTCATCGAGAACGTTTTTTAAAACCGGAAAATCTTTCTCCAGCACTTCGATAATTCGGCTGTAATAGGCCGAGCTATAAACATTCATTCCCACCGATGAAGGCGTCGGAAGCTCATTTTTAAAAATTCCGGCCTCTAAAGTATCTTGATCACTGATAACGTCTTCTTTTTTCAGTAACTCCCAGAAACCATGATGCAGTTGCTGATCACTTGCGGGTTTGAATGCTTTTATTTCATTAGGCTGAGTTTTTATGGCCTGAATTAAAGCCGGGTCTGCATTCCATAGGCGATCAATTTTCGTTCTCTGCTCGAGCAAATAGTCAAGTGGCGGGATTTTATCGTCCCATTCAATCATGGGGTTGGCATCCGGCCACAGACTCTTAGCCAGCGGCAGAAGATCAAGTACGTCCTGAGATATATCGTGGTCGTGAGTGTCGATACGAACTTTTTCCTTTATGGTGTGTCCGGCTAAATGAATCTGCCGAACTTCAACATTTTTTATTTTTTCAAGATAGTTTGCGGGTTGGTAACCCAGATTGTACTGATTCACCACCAGATTGTTCAGGTCAAGCAATAGTCCGCAACCTGCCCTGTTACAGAGCTCAGCAATAAAATCTTCTTCCAGGTACTCGTTCTGTGCGAAGTCGACATAAGCTGAAGGGTTTTCAAGATAGATTTTTTGCCCGAGAAAATCCTGCACCTGCTGCACTTTTGTGCTTATTCGATTCAGAGATTCTTTTGTAAAAGGAACTGGTAAAAGATCGTGTGAGTTCTCAGTGCCGTTGTAGGTCCAGCAGAGGTGATCAGAAACCCAAAGAGGCTTGAACTCAGCGATCAGTTTTTTAAGTTGCTGCAGGTAATCGTTGCGGATCGGTTCAAGTGAACCAATAGAAAGGCTGACGCCATGAAAAACCAGCGGGTAGTTGGCTCTGATCTGGCGTAGAAAATTTCGGGGATGTCCGTCAAAAAAAAGATAATTTTCAGTAATAACTTCAAACCAGGGAACCGCAGGTTTGGTCTCAAGAACAGTATTGTGGAACGAATGTCGTAGGCCAAGACCTGCGCTTTTTTTCATTTTTCGTCCTTTGAACAGGGGAAAGAGTTATTGCAACAATTTCCCCCATTGAGAATCAAAAAGCTAACTATTTTTTAGCAACAGTCCACTTGCCTTTAGCTTTTTTACAAGCTTCAGCGGTAGCAGCGGCAACATGGCCTTTGCCTTTACAGCTATTTTGACCTTTGCAGCCTTCATTGCCGTAACCTTTGCAATCGGCTTTACCTTTGCAAGTATCATTTTGGCAAAGATGCTCGATCTTCTTAGTGTCAGCTGGGGCAGCAGCAGCAGCCGGTGCATCCGCAGCTAAAGCAGCAGTAGCAGCCATAGAAACCAATAGGGCTCCAATAAAATTTTTGTTCATAACGTCTCCTTGTTATCTGTGTGAGGTTGAGCAAATATTAAATCACTTTTTTTTAGGGCTAACAAATGAAAAATGGACTAGAAGTCGACATCAGTTCCTAAAATTGGCTACTTTTTTGTTTCGTTAGCCAGTTGTCTCAGAAAAGACGCAAAATTTTCGATCCAAAAGCCTTCCGAATTCAGGCCTTTGACTAAGCTTATACTTATTTTGTATCGGCGTTGCAGGTCTCTTTCTAGGTCAGAGATTTCTTGCAATGTTTCGAGTCCGTCAACAACGAAGCTCGGCGATACAACCAAGAGCTTAGTTTTTCCGCTCACGGCTAACTCTTCGCAGGTTTGATCGAGGTAGGGCGAGATCCATTTGGTTACGCCCACTCGCGACTGAAAACAGGTCACATACTTCTTAGGTTCTAATCCCAACTTTGTGGCTAATAATTCGGTGGTCTTAATGCATTGCTCACGATAGTTCTGTTCGGGCCGGCTGTTTTTGATATGGGTTTCAGGCAGACCATGGTAACTGAAAACCACGTGATCAAAGCTCGCATAATCAGGAAAACTTGTTTTTATGTTGTTATAAAAACTTTCAATAAAAAAATTCTGTTGAAAAAAAGGTTCTACAAAAATCAGTTCAGAATTCAATCCGGACTCAGAAAAATAGTCTCTGAACTTGTTAAGTGAAGAGGCCGTACTGCTGGCCGCATATTGCGGATACATCGGACAAACGATGATCTTAGAAAAATTTTCTGACTTTAACTCAGTGAAGGCTCTTTGAAAACCCGGTTCAGAATACATCATCAGATTCATGACTCTGATTTTTAAAGTATTTTCAAGAGCCCTTCTTAGATTTTCGGTGAAAAAATGAAACGGTGAGCCTTCCGGCCGCCAGATACTCTGATACTTCAGAAGTGTTCGCGGGGCGCGAATATTACAGATCAGAAGATAAAATAATATGTATCGCAGTAAAAACGGAATTTGAATAACATAGGGGTCCATAAGAAATCGTCTGAGATACTTTCGCACTGAAGAGAGTGTCAGCTCTTCAGGGCTACCGATATTGAGTAACAAAATGGCGGTTTTATTTTTTAGCATAGTCCTCTATGTTCTTCGCAAGGTTTAAGTTCTGTAAAAAAATCTGGCTGAGCCCTAAGGCGCCCCAGTAATTACCCGTGGCAAAGAAACCCTCTTTCAGGCGCGTTGAACGAATCCATAAAAGCAGGTCCTGCGAATAAACCGGATAAATGTTTTTGCTGATGTGAACACTGCTTTTTTTAATTTGATCTGCGCTTTTAAACAGACGTTCACGGTCTGCCAGCACGTATTGAAGTAAAAGACTTTCGTTCGCAGCGTCTTGTAGAATCCAGGATTCATTGTATTCCGGCCCGTATTCGGAAAAAACCTGGCTATTTGCAATGGCTCCCATTGAGTTAAATTTATTTTTCGGATGAAATAGCACACCGAAACCGGCAATTTTGTGCCGGGCGCCATTGAACAGGAGGTGAACTTTGGCCAAAGAAATACATTTGATGCTCTTTGAAAGTATCTGCCATTTTTCAATTGCGAACTCACTATCGAACTTAAGAAAATTTTCGGGTTTTTCACTGGTTAATTTCACAAATTCACTGAAACCGGTGGCCAGTACCACAATCGCACTTTCATTTAGTTTCAGCAGGTCACTTGCATTCAGGTTTTGTGCGTAAAATTGAACATTTTTTTTCAGAAGATCATGTCTAAGTAAATTAAGAAAATTTGAAAGACCACCTTCCGGAATGACCGAGCCTTTGAATTTAGCCTTGTTGAGCCTTTTAAGAAAAAAGCGAGACAGCACGAGCTCCGCATTCAACTCGGAGATGTCGCATGCGTAAACACCGAAGAGAGCTGTTCTGAGAACCTTGTCGGTGAACTCAGACCCGAAGTGAAGTTGACTCCAGGTCTCGACGCTTAGCCCTTGAAGTGAATTGATTTTGTCATTTAAAAACAGAAATTTTATGATTTTTAATACAAAAATAAGACTGGCTTTTATTCCGAGCGGCCACCTGCAAAGTTGATC
>JAYVIY010000190.1:0-4242 GCA_043769795.1 Pseudobdellovibrio sp.
TTAACTGACGGTGGAGTATCTGTCGCGACTGATCTTAATTTTCTTGCTGCTGCCATTTGTTCCTCTTTCTGTTTATTTATTTTTAATTTGTTTTGTGTTTTCTTTACGAAGCTTCCGCTGACGGTGAAAGTTCCTTAGAAATTTTATTTAAATCCAATATACTCAATAGCTTGCCGTTCATCTTATAAATGCCTCTAACGAACTGGCGCACCCCGGGCTCCATGGTTTCAGGTGCACTTTCAAAGTCTTTGCTTTCGGCCTCGACCACATCGCCGATAGAATCCACCATCAATGAAACTAAATTGCCTTCGATGCGGCAAACGACCGCCATTTGCTGACTCAGGTCTCCGGATGGCAACCCGAAGAGCTCGCGCAGCCCTAATGCTGTTGCCAGTTGCCCACGAAGATTTATTAAGCCTTGAACAAACTTCGGCGCGAGTGGCACTTTGGCTATCGTGGGTGTTCCGGTGACTTCCTGTACCTTCATGACTTCAATTCCGAAAAAATCTTTTCCAATATGAAAGGTCGTCAATAATTCAGTGGTTTGGCCGGGATTCATTAGACCGCCTTTCTGTGAGGTTTAACTAATTGGTTAACCGAGTTGAGCAATACTTCAGGCTGAAGTTTTTCTAGATAAATATCAAAACCGGCCTCAAGACCACGCTGCATATAATCTTTGTCAGCCCGCGAACTCAGCGCCAATAAAGGAAGTGAGGCGTAGTTTTGATTACTCCTTATAGCCTGAGCTAATTCGAAGCCGTTCATGCGTGGCATCTCAATATCAGACACAACTATCTGAAATTTTTTCGGATCTTTCTCGAGTATCGCTATGGCGTCTATTCCGTCCACGGCCAATGTAACTTGGTGGCCGGCCTTTTCAAAAATCTTCGCCACATTTTTTCTAAAGAAAACCGTATCGTCCACTAAAAGAATTTCAAGCTGTGCGTTGCTATCAACTTTCTTCTTTACGGCTTTTGCGACGAGTTCTACCGGCGCTTCCTGATCGCTCAGGCTCTCGCTATCTTTAAAAACCGAGTTAATAATTTCAAACGGATCTACGGCTACGATGAGCTCTTCAGCAGTATTCAAATTTCCGAATACGCCTTTCCTTCTGACTAAAGCAGTTTCAACTTCGGAGTCTGTTGAAAGAGTATCGACGATTTCATCCACTTCGAGCCCGTAAAGAACTCCGGATTTTTGAACGACGACAACTGAACAAGAGTCCTTGGTTTCAGCACCTGCCCGTTTTCCGTATCCGAGTTGCTCACTAATTGAAATGATCGGTAATATATGTTTTCCATATCTGACGACCTGTTGTCCGGCGGAAGTTTCGATTTGGGTCTTCTTGAATTCTTCTAATCGATGGACATATCCGAGAACAATTGCATGCTTCGTCGGTGAATTAACTCTGACAACCAAAAACTCTTGTAATTCGACAAATTTCTTGCTTTCGTTTTCGTGCAATTGAGCTTCGTCTGATTTGGTGCGGTCGCTCCCGATCTGACAAACTTTTGCGATGCCGGCTACGTCGACGATTAACGAAATAGAACCGTCCCCTAATATCGTGGCGCCCGAATAGACCTGTAATGACCTTAAAAGTCGATTCAACGGCTTAACTACGATGTCGGCAGTATCTAGAACTTCGTCAAATATAATTCCGAAAAGACAATGTTCACCATTTAGAACGGCAATATTACTGACCGATGCTAAAGGCCGAGCCGGAAGTCCCAGAATTTTATTCAAATCAACTAATGGTAAAATCGTACCGCGCAGTCTGAATACAGGCACTCCCTGTAAAAACTCAATTGCGTTTTCATCAGTCGATTGGTCAACCCGAACCAATTGTTCTAATTTGACCTGTGGAATCGCAAAACTTTCACCACCGCATTTTACTATAAGAGCCGGAACAATAGCCAAGGTCAGCGGTATTTTTAGTCTTGTGGTGGTGCCTTTACCAGCTACACTACTTAGCTCAACGGTTCCTCCGATTTTTTCAACATTCGTACGCACTACATCCATACCGACACCGCGGCCTGAAAGGTTTGTAACCGTTTCAGCGGTCGAAAAACCCGGAGTAAAGATAAGGCCCAAAATTTCTTTTTCACCTAATCCGGCGGCCTGAGTCGAACTTAGCAAACCTTTTTCTATGGCTCGCTTCAATAGGGTATCTTTATGTAGCCCTTTTCCGTCATCGCTGACCTCAATAACAACCTGTCCACCTTCGTGATAAGAACGAATATTTAAAGAACCTGTTTTTGCCTTACCTGCGACGACCCGTACATTCGGAGTTTCAATACCATGGTCGCAAGAGTTACGAACAATATGAGTCAAGGGGTCTTTAATGGCTTCAAGCAAAGATTTATCAAGTTCCGTGTCGGCACCGAAAATATTCAAAGTAATTTCTTTTTGCAAGTCGCTTGAAATGTCGCGCACCACTCGATGAAATTTATTTAAAATATTTCCGATCGGCTGCATTCGGGTTTTCATCATTTCATTCTGAATTTCACTTGTGACCACATTGAGCCGCTTACTCAGGTTTAAAAAATCAAGATCCTCAGACTGACTTGAAAATTGCAGCACCTGATTACGGACCAAAACCATTTCACCCATGAGTGTCATCAAATTATCCAAAATTGAAACCGGTACTCTGATCGAAGATGTGTTTTCCGCTTCTTTTTCAGCGACACCGGCCAATTCAGGGTTCGCCGCCATTTTTTTAATTAGAGGTTCCGGATTTGCCGCTGCCACTGGTCTATTTGATTTTCCGATATTTTGCACTTCAGCCTCGATTTCGCTTAAACTTTTAAAGAGATTATCTAACATTATTCGGGTCGGTTGAACTGATCCGCTACGGACATCTTCAAGGCTCGATTCAACAGCATGGGCAATATCACCAAGAGTATTCTGTGAAAAAAGATAAGCCGAGCCTTTAAGTGAATGAATATCTCGATATAAAGCTTCAAGATTTTCTTTCTTATACGAGTTCGATTCAATTAAACGCAAAACTTGAGAAACCCGATCAACAATTTCTTCGCATTCCGAAATAAATTCAGCAACTGCAGCTTCAGAAACTCCGGTAACTGAAACTTTTTGTGGAATTTCTATTTTAAAGTTTTCAATTTGAGGCGGCTCTGGTTTTACATCTGATTTACTCTCGTCCGTAAACTTAAAGTCTGACTTCTTGCCTGTAAGAATTAATCTCGCAGCATCAATTCCTCTCAGAAAGAAATTAATCTTCGCTTTCGGAATGGCTGTGGCACCTTTGTATTGTACCATCAAGCTTTCAAGTTCATGCGTATGGCGCTGAAGCTCAAAAAACTCCATCAGTCCGGCGCCACCTTTTAAATTGTGAATACTTCGAAAAATTAAGTTGTAGGCGGTTTGGTAGTCGGCCCCTTCATCAATTGCGAGTAAACCTTTCTCAGCAGTTTCGAGCAACTCGAGGGCCTCTGCTTTAAATTCTTCAATCTCTTGTTCCGTGAATGACATACTTTTTTTCCGCCTTAAGTTTTTAAATCATGACATTCTTCGGACTCAAAAAATGAATTACTTAGGCTACGATTTAATTTCTAAATCTTCGTCGTGCAGTTGTTAAGCTGCTGTCAAAAATAACCAGAGAAAAAAAACAGATGCCTGATTAGAATAATTAACCAATTATTAATTTGAACTGTTTTCGCTATTTTTAAAAAATAAAAGGAGAAAATTTTTTTGGATTTTTTTTTATTCTAAGTACGTATTTGAAAAATCTGATTTACACTTGGAGCGGGAGACGGGACTCAAACCCGCGACCTATGCCTTGGCAAGGCATCGCTCTATCAACTGAGCTACTCCCGCAATAATTATTGCGAAACAAAAATTTAGTTTAAAACCCACTTCAATGTCAAGAATTGCAGTAGAATGCTCAAAAGAAAGCGTTGGCTGCTTGATTTTTAAGCTGATTTCAACACCTAGATAAACTCAGGCTTTTGCATTAACATTCTTAAGTGAACATTATCCATTTGTTATCTCAAAACCAACTCACCGGCGCCGAAGTTTATGCCGTCACCTTGGCGCAAAATCAAATCGAAAGCGGCCATCAGGTTTACCAATTATCAAACGATTTCTTTTTTCCGACGACAGCGGTGAAATTCAAACTTGAAGTTGAAACAAAGTCATTTCGAAGCTTTTTTAAAAATGTTTTGTGGTTGAGAAACTTTATTCGTAAACAGAATATTCAAGTGGTGCACTCGCATTCACGGGCCG
>JAYVIY010000191.1:0-1528 GCA_043769795.1 Pseudobdellovibrio sp.
GCTAAATCCTTTTTAAATACCGCGTCTGCCAAACCATCAAAATATCCCATTAAAGCCCTTCATTACAAACAGATGTACTCATCACGTTAAAATACCAAGATATTCATTTTAAACAAGTGATTTTGTTCCCGGACATATTTGTTAAATCTAGAAACTGATAAAAAACGAAACGGAATTTTTCTTTCGCTAATTGGCGCGATTAAAACTATTTAAAATCAACCAGAATATTTTAATTTTTTTTAAAAACGAGTTTTCCTAAGTTTTCAATGGCTTAGACCGCCTCGTCTTGAGAAGCCATTCGATTCTCATTTTGACAGCTCTAATTTTAATAATATAAGCCGATAAATTACCACTTGCAGCCGATAGTCTCCTGAAAAGAGAGTCGGTATTTAGGAGGTTCGAAACTCCTGCGGGGAAAATACTAAGGAGGAACGTGTGATTAGAGTTATCCGAAGACACTATGTTAGATTGGATTTAGGTAACCTTCCCGGTACAGCACCACCACAATAGGTTACTTTCTAAAACTTCGGAAAAGTTAAAAAACGCTCAGATTAACTGGGCGTTTTTATTTTTTTGCATTAACTATTTATCAGCACGTCCATCTCAGAAATCACGCAGGCCGATGGCGCATCATCTATAAAGCCGTCAGATGATACATCGATTAAATTCTTATTTAAATACTGATCAATTGAAGTTTTAACAGTAATTTGCGGGGCTAATCCAACAAGCTCACCATATTCATAAATATATCCAATCTGTACTGGCGATGAGAACTCACCTAGATCATTACTATCGCCACCGGCACATACAAGCGCAATTATACAAACTGGCAAATTGCTTAAAATTTGTTTCCAAGTACTCGTGCCCTTTTTAAAGCGTAAATTTTTAAAATCTAAATTGACGCCTCGGTTATACACGCGAAGACCATTGCCTGTGCTATGTGTTTTATATTTATCAGCAAACCTCAAATCAGAAACAGTTGAATTAAAAACGCCGCTTTGTATTAAATTCAAATCTTCAGAACGAACCACGCCTTCGCCATCAAAAAAATTAAAATGTCCATTCGCGGGATCGTATCCCGAGTCATAGATTGTAACTTTTTCGCTGAAGAGCTTATTTTTTAATTTTCCACTGTAGAGCGCCGACGAATCTGAATATTTATTCAAATGCAGTGATTCTAAAAGTTTTTTAAGTGGCTCTTTTTCTTCCACCAACAATACAGGATATCTTCCGGGCTGAATTTTTTTAATTTTATCAGAAAAAGAAATATACGGTTCTTGAATTTTTACAGACTGGAGTATTGAGTCTTTTGGACCAGAGCCGTAAAAATATCCGTCCATCATATTGCCTGAACCTTTTTTTTGGTAAATAAAATACCACTCACTAAGCCCAGACTGCGTTGACAGATCAATGCCATAGTTTGAATTTAAAGATAAGGTTTTATTCACAGCACTGCATTGCCCAGAAAAAACGAAATCTGTATATTTTGAACTCAAGAAAGACAGTGCTTCTTTGTATGAAGTCAGTG
>JAYVIY010000192.1:0-24281 GCA_043769795.1 Pseudobdellovibrio sp.
CATTCGTGTTGTGGTACGGCACAGTGTATCCGGATAGACGGTGGGCCTGTTAAGGAAAAACAGAAACCAAAAGCAAAACCAGATATGGATATTCCAAAAAACGTAAATCCACCAAAAGTCGATCCTTCTCCGACTCCGGCAACATCAGCTACGCCAGCCGCACCCGCGGCACCCGAGCTGCCGCGAGGATTTGACCCCGCCATTGACGGTGCGGCGGGTGGTAGCCCCTAGTTGAAAAATTTTATGCTAAATTCATTTTTTATTTTAGGTTGTCTTCAGATTTTATTGATTGCTGAGCGTGGGTTTGCCGAAGATCTTCCGAAACTTCAGGGCAATACCACACTAGAGCAGCTCACTGATGTTCAGCGGAAAAATACCTCTTCGCAAATGACCTACTCGATCGCAGCAGTAAAGCTGGCGCAAGAAGGAGCGTATAAATTTGCTCATGGTGGTGATTGTCAGCTCAGCTGCCCTTACGGATGCTGTGATTCTAGCGCCGGCCTTGTTCTCGAGGGTGGAGTTTTTATGCTGTTAAATAACACCGCAACTATGCAGGCCCGTACTAATCAGCTGGCGGCCGCTGAAGCTTGCCGAACTTATAATAAGCTTTCTTCGAGTGCGAAAAATTGCACCGCAGAAACAAAAGGTTTTGACATGACGAAACCAGAAGCAAATTGGTTCGATGAAAAAGGTAAATGCAAACCCGGCGCCCCTCAGGATTGTCAACTTCTTAGCCGAATTCCCGGTAGTGCAATTTTCGGAACCAAAAGGGTCAACTGCAAAACGGGCACTGCGGGTTGTGATCAGGATTTTTTTTCGACTTATAAATCTAATCCTGACGGGTCGATAACAATTATGTCTGGTCGGGCTTCAAAAAAACCTATCAATTTATCTATAGACAGTTTTAAAAGTGTCGCCTCGTTGATCGCTGCTGGAGTTCCGAAGGAGCTTGCCGACTCGCTGATGGGCGAGTTCGCTATACAAAGCAAGAGAATTGGCAATGCAAAAGCCGAATTACTATCGATGAATCAAGAACAGAAAAAAGATCTCGTTAAATCACCAAACCCTGCTGAATATCTGGAAAAAAGTTCTGAAACTACTGGTGCAGGTCTCAATTTACAAAATGAAAAACGATTAGCAAATGATGGGCTTACACGGATGTATAAAGGCGAATCTATTCATAACTCATCATCAAATATTTTTGAAGTCATGGCGTTGCGCTACAAGAAAACTTCGGATAGTCTGCTTCCTTAATTCCGAAACTAATCGACCAGCGGCAGTTTGATTCTGAATGAAGTTTGCACTCCGGGAACTGAGCTCACCTCGATGCTTCCTTGATGTTGTTCAATAATACCATAGCAAAGCGCTAGCCCGAGGCCAGTGCCTTCGCCCACTTTTTTGGTGGAATAGAAGGGTTCAAAGATTTTCTTAATGTTTTCTTCGGCGATGCCCGGGCCATTGTCACTGATGGTAATTTCGGCGAAATTTTCTGAAAATTTTGTACTAAATGTTATAGCTTTTGAAGGAGTAGCATCGCTGGTGAGTGCATGCACTGAATTCTGTACGAGATTATAAATCACCTGATAAATCTGATCGCTGTCAACGCTAACGAATTTCTCAGTTTTTGCAGGTAGGTCCGTGATGAAGCTGATTTCGTGAGCGTCACATGTGGCCTTCAATTTGGGTTGAAAACTTTGCGCTAATTTCAAAACATCGGTTTTTGAAGTCTGAACTTCTTTCTGACGGGCGAACGTTAGCAGATCGGATATAATTTTATTGGCGCGCCGGGTGTCGTCTAAGAGCAGTTTAACGTAGTCTCTTATTTTTTCTAATAATTGAGGTATTTCTTCGGCGTTTTTATGAGCAGAAATTTTCATTTCAATCAACTGGCCGTAACCGAGAATTGAAGACAGCGGATTTTTAACTTCGTGTGCGATGCCGGCGCCCATTCGGCCGACGGCCGCTAAACTATTGGAATGAATAATTTTGTTTTGAGCTATTTTTAATTCATGTTCACGACTTTTCAGATTAGTGATCATGCGATTGAAAGCGACGGTAAGTCTTCGTATTTCAATGCCTGAGCCCTTAATTTCAATTTTTCTCCACTCGCCACGACCGATTTGAGAAGTCAGTTCAGTAAGGGTCTCAATGGGCTGAGCCAGAGATTTTGAGATAGAGTACGCAATAAGCACTGAAAAAATAATCAAGAAGAGAATAAGACCAAAAGAAGATCTTAGTATCGGAGAAGTCAGATCTTGCCACGAGGCCTGCGGTGCCAACAACACCACAAAGGAGTCTTTCAAATAGCCGTTACGACTGAAGTTGATTAAATGATTTTGATTTTGACTGTCTTTGAGTTCAAGGCTAATTAATTCGGAGCGTGACCACACGTCCTCGGGAACTTTTTTTATTAGTTCATATTCGCTTTTAAGACCCGAATTGTGCAACACTGTTTTTTTATCTGTTACTAATAATGATGGCTTTCCGCGTGCCAATTCGAACGAGTCTTTAAAAAAAGTTTCGCCAAGTATTACGGCGCCGAAACTGGAGTCGGTAAATGGAGTTAAGTAAGTTTTGTCCCGAAAGTAACTGAGCTTATTTTTAGGAAGTTGTGCGTTTTCGAGATTAGCTAGGCTTTCACTCATTTTGTTGAGTTCTTCAGGTCTTTGCATTTCGTGATTTAATGAAAAGCTAACTAATTTATTTTGATTTGTTTTAATGAAGACGGCGTCAACACCTTCGGCACGGTTTTTAAATTTATTAAGTGCCAACAAAACCGCTTCTGGCTTTAACTTGCGGCTGTTAAGCTCTAAATTAAGTTCGTTAAGATTAACCAGAAGGTTTTTAATTTTTTGGTCGATAGAATTTGAAATCTGCGGTCCGAGAACCGAATTGAGTTCAGTAACATAATTTTTTTTATCGATAATAGCATTCTGCAAAATCAGTAATCCGGTAGCGAAGACCGCAACCAGTGAAATCAGAATTAAAAAAAGACCTATTTTGTTTCTGAGATTCATTTCTTCGGATTCTTTCTTATGTTCTTGCGATAGAATTTAACACTTGCGTCTGAACGCACCAGCTGAAAAACCACCAAATTTGTGCCCTCAGTTAATGAAATTATTCTTTTAAAAGACAAATTTTCTTCTATTTGGACGAGTTCTCCGTTGATAAGCAGTTTTGCTCCAATGTCGGATAGCCTACCGGTTATTTCAAATTTGTCATCAGTGGCATCTGCATTGTCGACCGGTGAATCAATCAAACACTCAGCAGGCGCCGAGGTCTTAAGTTCTGAAACGTTTTTGTCTGGTGGTGAATCAAACTCGATCTTTGATTTAAATTCAAAATCGGATTTTTCTGCGACCTTGTATTTTTGAATAGCCAAAGTGTCTTTTTTTACGAAAACGTCAGCTGTACCACTTGAAACTTCTACTTTTAGTTTTCTGTCCGAATTGACCTTTAACGTGGCTTGAGCTGTTTGATTTTTTTTAACTGCTTTTATCTGAACGAGGCCGGCGTTTGTGAAAACCCAGAGCTCTTTTTTTGTAACGCCGGTCAATTCGCCATTTTTCAGCAGTACCCTGTCAGAAAAGCGATCAGCAAGGCCCGGGTCTTTATCGAAAATAACGAGAGTTTTTTCTTTCAATTCGAGCTGCGAACCGCTTTCATACTTTATTAGGGCGTTTGCCGCTTCGTGGGTCTGCAGCGCATCGTGTTTAAAAAAATCTGTTCCGATAACGGCGGGCTGCCATACACTCTGGTCGTGTTCGCGCATGTCGGCTCTGTTAACCAGTTTTTTTAAAGAGGCTAAACCAGCTTTTTTTTGAGGAGTTGTTTCAACCACTGGCTGGGCGGGTTCTGCTGGCTTTTCTGGTACCAAAACCTTGACCGGTTCCGGAGAAGGAGGTTGAGTCTGCGTTTTGTCTTCGCTACAGGAACAAAAGATCAAAAGCAATATCAGCGTATTTAAAAGAAAAACTAGAGGCGCGGTTTTCATTTAAGTCTTATCGGTGGTTTTCGAGTGAATTGAAGACCGGCCAGTCTAAGGTCGGGGTAAGTATTTTTTTTTAAGAATCAGGCTAAAAAACCGATACGTTAAACATGAGAATTTTAATCGTAGACGACGAAGTTGGCTTAAGAAATACCATTAATGAATTACTGAAAGACCGCTTCGAAACATTTGTTGCGGAAGACGGGGCGCAGGCGCTTAGTCTGATTTTAGAAAAATCTTTTGATTTGATAATCAGCGATCTAAAAATGCCAAAATTAGACGGGTTAGAACTACTTGCCAAAGTTCGTGAAGTTTCGCCAATGTCGTCTTTTATTTTAATGACTGCACATGGCAGTATCGATGGTGCCGTTAAAGCAATTCAGGATGGTGCGGATGACTATTTATCTAAGCCAGTTGAATTTGCTGAACTTAATCATCGGATCAACCGAGTCATGCAACTACGGGCCTGGCAAAATCAAAAGAATTTAACTGAACATCACTCGAAGAAAACAAATCTGATCGGAAGATCTGATTTTATGACTAATGTTAAAAAATTTATTACGCAGGTGGCATCGGTGCCGTCGCCGGTTTTACTTTTGGGCCCAAGTGGTACCGGAAAAGAAGTGGTGGCAAAATCAATTCACGAAAACGGATCGAACAGCGAAAATACTTTTGTTGCCATCAACTGCGCGAGTCTCAGTGAAAACCTAATTGAATCTGAATTGTTCGGCCATGAAAAAGGAGCTTTTACAGGAGCCACAGGCACCAAGATCGGAAAGTTCGAGATTGCGGCTGGCGGAACAATATTTTTAGACGAAATCGGCGAGTTGCCTTTGCCATTGCAGGCAAAGCTATTGCGAGTTCTGCAGGAGAAAGAATTTTGCAGAGTGGGCGGAACCAGGCAAATCAAGAGCCAAGCTCGGGTCATAGCAGCCACCCATAGAGATCTAAAAGATTGGGTTGCAAAGGGACTTTTTCGCGAAGATCTCTATTTTCGATTGAATGTTATTCAGTACGAAATGCTACCTTTGCGTCAGCGCAAAGAAGACGTAACTGATTTAATACAGCACTATTGGTCTACACTCTCAGAAGAACTCGGAATCAAATCATTGCTTTCACCTGCAGCTAAAACCGCTCTTGAAAGTTATGACTATCCAGGTAACGTTCGTGAGTTGAAAAACATAATCGAACGGCTTATTGTACTGACCCCAGACAACGCCCGTGTCGATGTAGCCCATTTGCCGAAAGAAGTATCTGGAACGCATCCGGTGGTCAGCTTGCATCCGATAAAAGAAGAACCCAGTGACGAATCAAATGTGAATCCACCAACTTGGAAGCCGGGAATTGCTGTTGAAGCTTACCTTGAAAGTATTGAAGAGGCCGTTATCGGAAAAGCTTTTGAACTTTCAGGGCAAAATCAGGTTCAAGCCGCAGATCTTCTTGGTCTGAACCGCGGAACGCTTCAGTACAAAATTAAGAAGTATAATCTCGTGAAAAAGAAAGCTGCTTAATGTGCCGGTTTTCGCTGAGTTGGTTCATTCACTTTGCAATTCTGCTTACGGCGACCAGTGCGATTTCAAAGGAAAAAAATCTGCTCGAAACTCTGAATGAAAAACATTCGGTTATTTCAGGAGTGCTTAATCCGGGTTCGGTTAGCTTTAATGGCCGGGAAATCTATAATGGCAAAGAAAATTTCTCCGCTTTGCTGATAAATAATGTACCTGTCAAAATTAATTCAGTTTCGGGTCTACAGACTTTCTATCAGACGACGTTGGAAACATCGCTCGAATTGGAGTGGCAAACACTTGATGGTAAAGTGCGACCACTGCTTAAAATTGAAAATCCGGCAGTGACAGCTTTTAAAACCGACGGCGATAAGCTTTATTTAAGGTTCACTGATTCGGTTTCGGCGGCTAAGCTTGATTCAAAAGATATCGATTTGAAAGAACCTCAGCTCCGACTTGATAACTTTAAGAACTGGATGTCAGAAACTCATAGTTTGGAATTATTTTCAAAAAATAATAACGGTCAGATTTACAATCTGGATTTTAAGAATATTAGAAGTGATTTACTAACCTCGAAGAGCCTTTCGCTGGCAACCTCAGATGGGCCATTTTCAGGAAATATTAAACCACAGTCTGTAGGAATGAGCATACGTATACTTGACGAAAAAAGCTTCAGTTATGATTTCGGTATTTTTCTGTCGAGAGTAGATTATGAAATGGGTAGCGGTAATGCGGTGAACAGTGTTACTCAATCTGCCGGCGAGCTCAAGTTTCATTTTGGGTACAACCCTTTTGACGCTAATTCCGGCGGATTGAACATTCGACGTTTAACTTTAGGGGTACAAACCGATTTGATTAACTACCGGAGAAAATCAGATTTTTCAGCGCCTTATTTAGATGGAATTAATAGCGCCGAAGGTGACTTCTGGTTTTTGCAAGGTGGTGCTTTTTTTAGGTGGGAGCCACTGCAATACAAAGATGTAGGTTTTTTTATTACGTTGGAATTTCGAAATTTTCGAACCAGTACCATGGTTACAAATGACGAAATGGTAAAAACAATCGGACTAACTTATTATTATTTTTAAAAAAAAAGGAGGAAGTTTTGAATCTTCCTCCCGGCGTTCGGCTCTCATTTTTTCAATTTAAATTATCTTCTGAAGTATGAAGTTCACCTAAAGTTGCTGGGCGATCAGATGCTGAGGGGCAAAGACCTTGATAACCTGCGATTGTGCAATCAGCTTCGAATTGCAGAATGTTCGGAGTTGCCGCCGCGATAATTTTAAATACTCCGTAGTGAGTTGTATTTAAGGCAACCTGCGAATAGTCGTAATCGATACCTGCATTGCAACCTGAAAGAAGTCCGGCTTGGTTTAATGCCCAAGTGGTCGATCCGCAAACAGCGCCGTCATTAAGAAAGCTCACTGAATCGGCAGTATTCGGAACTGCGACTACAACGCTTAATTGTAACTGGTAGTTTTTACCACCTGAAACTGCCGTGCTGTCGCCGGATGCCGAGTACGCACCGGAATACATAATTGTGTGGCTTAATTTAGCCTGTTCGCAAGTTCGTGTTCCGCTGTAATGTAATGTTGCCATTGTCAGCACATCGTCTTTCACTTCGAAACTTTTGATGTAAGAATCTGAGCTGTCTTCCATACAGTTTGTACTCCAAATTCCAACTATCGAAGTCTCAGTTGCTTCAGAAACTGAAGGTTCTGCTAATTCATCCAGCTTGACCTGACAGCTTGCAAGACCGATCACCAAGATACCTAAACCGAAAATATTTGTCTGTTTCATAAAAATCCTCCGTGTTAATTGTTTGTTACGTTTGCTCTTCATGACTTTGTATAAAGCAACGGAGGTGCCAGCTACCTGTAATTCTAAGCTACTGATATTATTGATTTATTTGGTTTCGTTGTGTGCTGAATATTCAGCATAAGATTAAAATTCAGCATCTGAGTTGGGTCATTTTGAGATTTGATTTTGTAAATGGAGTCATCTACTCTGAGGCCAAGGAATTTCTAATGACGTCATATCTTTCGGAGCTATTGGTTTTTATCGGCTCTTCTATTATTTTTGTTCCGCTTTTCAAAAAATTGGGTTTCGGATCGGTGCTGGGCTATTTAATTGCCGGAATTATTGTGGGCCCATTTGGATTAAGCCTGATCAGCGAACCCGAAAGTGTTTCGCATTTGTCTGAGTTCGGTGTGGTGTTTCTTCTTTTTATTATTGGTTTAGAAATACAACCTCGTAAATTATGGTCGATGCGAAAACATCTGGCGGGGCTTGGCGGTTTACAGGTGCTGCTTTGTTCGTTGGTTTTTTTCGGAATGGCTTATTATTTTGGTTTAAGTCCATTTGCTGCGGCAGTTACAGGTTTTGCACTTTCGCTTTCGTCGACGGCCTACGCTGTGCAGACTCTGACGGAAAAGGGTGTTTTTAACACCGAGTATGGGCGCGCAAGTTTTGCCACGTTGCTGATGCAGGATTTAATAGCCATACCTGCTTTGGCACTGATTCCGGCACTGGCGGTAAGCAAAGCAGAAAATAACCAGGCCTTGCCAAATGTTTGGTTTGCTTTGCTGATTATTGCTGGCCTTGTGGGCGTGAGTCGTTTTCTGATGCGTCCGGTTTTTCGAATGATTGCATCGATGCGTTCGCGCGATTTATTTACTGCGGTCACTCTGTTCATTGTACTTGGTGTGGCAGGACTTATGGAAATGGTGGGCCTTTCGGCGGCGCTCGGAACTTTTATCGCCGGAGTACTGCTGGCTGATTCAGAGTATCGCCACGAACTCGAAGCTAACCTCGAGCCGTTTAAAGCCTTGCTGATGGGTTTGTTTTTTATTGCTGTCGGCATGGGTGTAAAACTCAACTTGATCCTTGAAAAACCGCTACTGGTATTGTTGCTCACCGTAACTTACATTCTGGTGAAGTCGCTGGTTATCTATTTAGTGGGCCGAATTTTTAAATTAAAGCATTTGAATTCGAAAATGATGGCTCTGACTATTTCACAGGGCGGAGAGTTCGCATTTGTTATTTTCGGCATGATCACGCAACTGGCTTTGGTACCTTCAGAAACAATTTCTATTTTAACATTAGTGATTACAGCATCTATGGCAGCAAGTCCGCTGCTCAGTTTGTTAAACGAAAAAATTTCTTGTCTTTTGCAAAGACAAGCCGAGCCCACCTATGATGAAATCAAAGACGAAGTTCCTGAAGTGATCATTGCAGGCTTTGGACGCTTCGGGCAGATATTCGGTCGTGTTTTAAGAGCGCAGGATATACCGTTTGTGGCCATTGACCAAGATGCCAATCAGATTGATCTAGTCAGAAGATTCGGAAATAAAGTTTACTATGGAGATGTATCGCGAAAAGATATATTGGAGGCGGCCGGCGCTTCAAGCGCTAAGTACTTCATTTTAGCCATTGATGACGTTGAGGTTTCGGTAAAAACAGCTGAGTTGATACGTCATAATTTTCCAAATCTGAAAATTTTTGCCCGGGCTCGAAACCGCGGACATGTTTTTGATTTTATGGCCTTGGGCATCGAGGCTATAAAGCGCGAAACTTTTGATTCGAGCATTTACTTCGTCAAAGATCTTTTAGTCGACATGGGATTCGAAGAAGGAAAAGCCAGCCGCCTGATTGAAAAATTTCGACTACATGATGAAATCATGATGAAAAAGCAGTTTCTGGTGAGAAAAGACGACAAATCGATGCTGTCTTTATCTCAACAGGGAGTGGAGCAACTGGCCCAGGTTCTCAGGGAAGAAAGTATTCAATCTAATATACAGCCCTGAATCGAGTACGTATTCTAAAAATCAACACTCATGACAACTGAGCGATAGGCATGATGGGCATCCTGCTCTCTAAAATCACTACTTTGATAAACTTGCATGATTGCAAAGCTATAAGCCCGTTTCATTAAAATGGTCGGAAGACTCAACCCGAAGGCGCTGAAGATGACAAAAGGCTGTCGAGTGACATGGTGGCTAGCACTGAAAGCATTGCCATCCACTGCAAAATTATATCCGACATATTTGAAATCGAAAATTGAAAAAAAATGCAAACCGAAATGCGGCGAAACGATTTTTGAAGTTTCGTAATTCTTTTCGGCGCCCAGGTCAGGGGGCCGGCTATCGGTTCCTGGGCGAATGGTAAAACTTCCGAAGTCGTTCGGAATATCCCAACCAACGCGGCCTTCGATCCCGAAGTTGACCGAAGTTTCGATATTGCCGATTCGAACTCCGAGCGAACGTATGAGGTCTGTTGAAAACCCGGAAATCATAGCATCAGTTCCGCGAAAGGCTTTAAATTTTTTGTCGAATGCAATTTGGAGAGCTGGTTCATTATTCAGTTGGTGGGACCAACCCTGAAAACGTATGTCGCCGAAAAAATCATGGGCGTTGTCCTGAAATTCTTTGGCCAGCGAAGAGGGTCCGATTACTCCGAGAGTTATTTCGCGAGCGTCAAGCATTTCGAGTTCAGTTTCAGGCGGTCGGTAACGTTGATGCGATGATAAACCGGCGTAAAGTATTCCGGCGTAAGGTCGGTCATTCAATATTATATCACTGCGGTACGGGTTTCTAGGGGTATAAATTGACTGCCCAAGTTTGATGACAATACTGCTTTCTGGTTCTGTTCCGGTATCGGGAAGTAGAAAAGCCGGCGTTACTAAATTAAAGATTTTAAAATGAAGTTTTAGGGGCCAAGACCTGCAGTCTGACTCAAAGTTTTTAATGTTGTGCGATTCGAAAGTTAAAGCCAAGCCATGAGAATAGTTGCGATCGGTTTTAGCGAAAGAATCATTTTCCATTCTGAGCGTGGCGCCGCGGTAGGCAATGCTTTCTTTTTCCGGACAAATTTCAGCTGCACCGGCCAAGTTAAAAGCAGTACATAGAAAAAGAAGCAGCGCTACTAACAGCCTAATTTTTGCAGGGTGCATTTCATTTTATCAGCAGATACTATGCCGAGGCAAAAACGTAATGACTACGCTAGTAGATTGTGATTAAAGAAAGGTCGTCTAGGGGGTTTAAATGGTCACTGTCAGATATTTGGTGAAAGATGTTGAAACTTCGCTGAAATTTTATGTTGAATCACTTGGTTTTAAATTGGAGCAACAATACGGACCGGCTATGGCAATTGTTTCAGCAGGCATAATATGAATACCACTATCATTTATCCTACCGAAAAATATTTTAAGAGTTTTCACCAGGCCCTCTCTAGTGTTGCAAGAGAGCGCATTTATATTGAAATGCTTGAAGCTCCACCGCTCGAAAAAGTCTCTGATTTTCAGAATGAATTAATTTTGAAAAAGGGCCCGGTCTACTACGCTGTTGATGATACTAAAGTCGTCGGCTGGTGCGACATATTTCCGGAGGATAATCCGCGGCAAAAGCATCGCGGTAGTTTAGGGATGGGAATTATTTCAGAGTATCGCGGTAAGGGAATCGCTTCAAAATTGCTGGCGGCAGTTCTTGCGCACGCAAAAGACTTCGGTCTCGAAAAAGTAGAACTCAATGTTTACACCTCAAATGTAAATGCCATTGCACTCTACAAAAAATTCGGCTTCGAGCAAGAAGGTCTCATCAGGAATTATCGAAAGCTCGACGGAGTTTATTTTGATTGTCTGGCAATGGCGAAGTTTCTATGAATCTGATATTGTTTGAAAAAAAAATAGCAGAAAAAATGACTGAAATAGCATCTGCTGATGATCCGGCCCATGACTTTCTGCATTTTAAACGTGTGGTAACCACCGCAAAAGCCCTCTGTATCGAGGAACGCGCAAAGCTTGAAGTGGTTATGCCTGCAAGTTGGTTGCATGATTTTGTAAATGTACCGAAAAACGATCCGCGGCGCTCGCAAGGCTCAAGACTTTCAGCTGAGGCGGCTATCGGGTTTTTAAAGCAGCTTAACTATCCGGAAAAATATTTTAATGAAATTTCACACGCGATCGCGGCCCATAGTTTCAGCGCTAACATAGAACCCGAAAGTCTCGAGGCGCAAATAGTACAAGATGCCGATCGTCTTGATGGATTGGGAGCTATTGGGATAGCTCGCTGTTTTGCGGTTGCGGGGCTTCTAAAGCGATCTTTTTATTCTGACACTGACCCGTTCTGTTCAGAAAGGCCCTTTGATGACAGCCGGTATACGGTAGATCATTTTTTTGCTAAGCTTTTTAAAACGGCAGACAGTTTAAAAACAAAGACCGGCAAATTAGAAGGGGCCAGACGCCTGGCCATTATGAAAAATTTCTTGAAAGACCTCGGCCACGAAATTTAACCCGTCGTCAGCATGCCACTTGAAATTCCGGTGGTGGTCACTCTCAAAAGATGCAGGTCATTATTTTTCTTTGCGAGAATTTGCAAGAGATTCAGCGGATGAATCATTGTTGAGCGCAAAATGATGCTTTCGCCTAACCACGGACGAAACCAAAGTAGTTCTTTTTGTTCGCAGATTTCAAAATAGCATTTTTGCGTCAGTTCTAATTCGGCTTGAAATTCTATTGCGGCATTTTCAATTTCAACTTTTGAGAGATCACTTTTTTCTAAGTACATCTTCCAGATATTCAGTTCGACTTTGGCTAGCGTAAAACCCAGGGCTTTAATGTAAGAAGTGAATACCGGATTGTTCTGAAACGAAACTTTCAACGCGTTTTTCTCGTCATTGCTGCTTTGCTTCCAGGCGCTTCCTACTCCCCACCAAGTCGGAAAAAGCACACGTGTTTGGGTCCAGCACATCACCCAAGGAATGGCGCGAAGTCCTTTTACTGATAATTGCACTGTTCGTTTTGCCGGTCGCGATCCGATTTTAAGAACCTTGAGATAAGAATACGGCGTGGCCGATTCAACAATTTTCAGAAATTCCGGAAGTGTTATACTTTTACGGTATTTAGCAGATACCGCTTTTGCGAACGCTTCAACCGCCGGGTCTTTTTGGATTTTGAAGGGTTTTGAAAGGCCTTTAACGGCGCTTTCAGAAATAATTTCGATTTGTCTTTTTGCAATGGCTGAAGTGGCCATTGATCTTTCGATCATTTCACCCTGAACAGTGACCTTATAATATCTTAATGCCGATTTTGGCCACCAAGCTGTTTGATCCTCAATAGAGCCACCACCGCGATCGGTACTACCGCCTGAACCGTGAAAGAAAATGGGGTTAAGCCCTACGCTCTGGCAGACTTTTTCAAGTTTTGGTAGTGCGTCTGAAATAGCCACCCGACTGGCAAGAACGCCGGCTTCTTTTGCTGAATCTGAATAGCCCACCATCATTTCTATCTGTCCACTCCAGTTTTCAAATGCGGCGTTTTTAAGATTAGGGTCTTTTGTAAATTCAGTCATAATATTATGCGAATTGGCCAGTGAGCCCGATTCTTCAAAAAGCGGAATAATAGGCAAGGGAATATTTCCGAAAACGGCGCGCTGAAAACCCGCCGCAGCCTGAATGTGTTCAATAGACTCAGTCATGCTGATGATGAAGCCGCGAACATACGAACGGGGATTGCAGCCCCTGGAGATTCTCTCTAATGCAGACAGCATTCGATAGATGGCAAGTTTCTCGCGTTTTTTTCCGGTGATCATCAGAATTTCTGAAGATTCACGCAGCTCGAGTGGAACTACCAAGGCCGGAAATGTATGAACTATCTGGGTTAATCGGTGAATTCGAGGATGAACTGCATGAATGTTTTTTTCGTAGTCAGCCTTAAATTCAGCCAGACACTGCGTGAAGCCTTGAATAGTTTTTCCGTCTGAGGTTCTTAATATTGCAAGTTTTTGGGTGAATTTTTCGAGCTGGGATATTTTTTTTTGTAAGGCGGTTGATGGAAAAGTTTTTAACGTTTTGCGGATTTGCGAGAGCTCTTTGTTGATCAGATGGAGCAATTTATTTCGCGAAAGCGTAAGGCTTTGCAAAAGTGTTTTTTCATTGACCCCGGGGTGCCCATCTTTATCTCCGCCGACCCAGCTGCGTATATAGAAAGGAACATGGTTCTCGTTTTTTTCTATCAAACTGTAAAAGATATCTTCTCGAAAAAGCAGCGAGTAAATGTGTTCGGCTTCGTCTTTAACTTTCGGTGTACGACTGCGGACAATCGGTGTGCGCCAGGCGATTTCAAGCGAATGCAACAGAGCTTCGCGGTCGATTGAATTGAAAGTGATTTCTTGCTCGGTATCGAGGCTGCTGTGAGTACGATCAAGTACTTTGATAAGTATATTCTGAATCTCATGAAAACAGACAATATTCTGGGGCGATCGCGCCTCGGTGGGATGAGCAGTCAGAACATAGACTATGGCCTTCGGAAGCTCACCATGAGGCTCATCGATGATAGAAACCGGATTTTTTAAATTGAGTCGATGACTGCGGTATGCATTTTCACAACAATTCATCAATTCGAGCATCAATGTGAACGCATGCGCAATTTCATGGCGCTCTTTCGGTTTCAAGGCCTCGAGATTTTTATAGTTGGACTGCAATTGAAGAAATCCAACGGCCGCGGATTTATCGCGAATTTCAGCCATCGCCATTCGAATTTCTTCAATACGACGATAGCCTTTTTCACCGAGTTCTTTTTGTAAGACTTGACCTAATATGACGACTGAATGTTTCACGAGGCTTCGAAGTTCTTTTGTCAATTCCATCGCTATAGGCTAAATCAGAAATGACTTAAAAGACAAGTACACCTGAAAGGTGCCGAATAATATTCTAAACCGACCTTGGTCAGTATTGCTTCGATCATGGTCAAACTTTTTCTAAAACTGGCCTATAGGTAAACTTAATTGTGTACTACATTAGAGAAGTAAAAAGGAAATAATGTGGAAATTGGGATGCCGGGTGTGTTATAGAAAAAGCTGAGTCGTTTTCTTCACAAGATATTCTTAAGCAACTGATAAGAGACACTTCTTTATCGCGCCTGCGCGCGCTTTCGAAAAAAGTGGATGTTAAAATTCAGGAAATAGTAGAAGAAACTGAAGTGATGGACCACTGGTTTGGTACGATTTTAGTTTCCGGAGTTCAGTTGCGGCTCTCGTTTAAAGCTTTTTGCAAAATTCAGGACGCGGATTTCTTTGTGGCCTTGAGCTATAAGCAGGAGTGTGCTGCCCCATCGCAGAATCACGGATTTATGCATGAATATTGTAATATGGTCGGTGGTTACATTAAAAATGCACTTGATCAACAGCACATTGAAACTAAATTAAACCTGCCTGTAGTTGCGCGTGAAAACAAAAGTCTATTTCTTAATTATGGTTCTGAAAAAAATTTGATTACGGATCGATGGAAATTGATGGTTACGGATGTGTCAATTTACTGCATGGTTACAATAGAAGTTATCGGGGATTTAAAACTAAGCGGAGAAAACCTTGAATTTGTCGACTCCGGAGATATCAATTTTTTTTAAATGTAGTGGGGGCCTATGGCTAAGATATTGGTAGTAGATGATTCAGATGCGGTTCGAGTTCAGTTAAGAAAAGATCTCGAATCAAAGGGCCATAATGTTGTTGAAGCTATCGACGGTATCGATGGAATCAAAAAATTGGAGCAAACCGAAGGTATCCAGCTTATTATTTCGGACGTGAATATGCCGAATATGGATGGTTTTGAAATGTGTACTAAAATACATCGCGATCAAAGGTACCAAGCCATAAAAATTTTCATGTTAACCACTGAAGCCAGCGCCTTGATGAAACTCAAAGGCGCCGATGCAGGTGTAAGGGCTTGGATCGTAAAGCCCTATGTTGCTGAAAAGCTTTTATTGGCAGTTGATAAAGTTCTACAAAAATAGTTTAAGGATTCGGAGTAAACCATGGCTAAAATTTTAGTAGTTGATGATTCGGATATTATGCGAATTCAATTGCGAAAAGATCTTGAAAAAGCCGGACACGAAGTACTAGATGCAATCGATGGAGTTGATGGACTTCAAAAGCTTAATGAGAGCACCGGAGTTCAAATCATTATTGCTGATGTGAACATGCCTAATATGGACGGATTTGAAATGTGCGCGAAAATTCGTCAGGACAAAAAATATAATAAAATAAAAATACTCATGCTCACAACCGAAGCCAGCGCCTTAATGAAGCTCAAGGGAGCCGAGGGCGGAATCAGACTTTGGATTATCAAGCCCTATGTTCTTGAAAAAATGCTGGTCGCAATCGATAAAATCCTACTGGAATAGAACTAAGTTTAACTCACAATATTAAATTTTTTCGGAGATTCAAAGTCGTCTTCCTGACTTTTATTCTGTCGCAAGCCGATGATATCTTCCAGTGAGGTGATATTTGAACGCAGGGATTCGGCTTGTCCATCTAAAAATGTAGCTAGTTCATTTGCCTGTAAGGCCAAATTCGTATTCTGGCTGCTCACTTCGCTTAATGAGCGAACGGCATTTGAAGTTTCTCTTATTCCCTTTTCCTGTTCGGCAGCTGCATTAGAAATTTTGGAAACCATATCAGCCAGTTCTTTTATATTTGCAGCGATTTGTTCAAAAACCTCTCTGCAAATAACGGAAATTCTCTGACCGTAATCGGCTTTGTTGCCGGTTTCGGTAATTGTATCGGCAACAAGAACCTTACTTTTTTGCAGGAAAACAGAAATTTCTTCAGCCGCAACACCACTGGCTTTAGCCAGCACTCCGACTTGGTTGGCCACAACGGCGAAACACTTTCCGTAATCTCCGGCGCGCTCGGCTTCGATACTTGCATTGAAAGAAAGGAGCTTTGTCTGAAATACTATTCCATCGATAACTTTAGTTTCTTGCTCTACTTTATCAACTACATCCTGAACGACACCTAGTTTTTTGGTGGTCTCAGCAATATTTGTCATCGCCATTTCGAATTGTTGTACGACGACCATACCTTCAGTGGCTTCATCATGACTTTCGTTGGCCTTCACTAGACCGGATTTAACATTTCGGGTCGTTTGGTCAATAACAGCAGATATTTGTTCGATGCTTCCCATTGTACTTTGAATTGAAGCATCTGTTTCGGAAGACGATGAGGCCAGTTTTTGACTAAGTAGAGTTACCTCTGAACTGGATTTTGCCATTTCCGCAGCCGATTGCAAAAGCTGCACGGCGACGCCGTCGAGATTGTCGCCCACTTCAACCGCGATCTTAAACACTTTAACTCCGATAGCAAATAATGACAGGCCTATGCCAAGTATGACCAAGAATGCACTTAATCCGATCGTGGCGAATAGCGTATTATTTTTGTAGAAAATTTTAAATTGGCCGATATTCTTATTTTCAGTATCGATGATGTTGCTTTCATAAGAAGTGTAGAGAAAGCGATTTATATCGATGCCACCTTTAACACTTTCAGCCAACACTTTTTGGTTAGGGTCATTGAAGACAGCATAAACCACATCTTCATTTTTCTGCATTTCATTAACGAAGCTTTCAAGTACTTTCAGGTCATTATTCTTGATGTATGAGACCGATACCTTGGAAAGAAATTCAGTGACCGCGAGTCCTTTGGAGTTCATCGAATCAAGAACGTTGTAGGCTGTTAAGCCAACCAAGGTAACACCTAATGAAAGAATAACTACAAAAACCGTCGTAAGTGTTGGAAACACAAACTGATATTTTATGCCGGTAAGATTAAATTTTCTTCCGAGATAGTTGCCTAAACGAGCGGTGATATTATTCACTGATAATCCCCCTTGAACATATGATATCTATGTTTCGGAATTATCAGGGCTGGGCTTGAACGAAATTTGGATTTGGCTGAACTGATCTGGCCTATAGTCGTGCTAGCCTTCGCTTATCATTTGGCTCTGATTCTTAAACTAGAAATTATCTGCCTTGAGCAACTTGATTTCAATTGTCTGCAAAGTTGGAGCATTGTCGTCGTCCATTGAAAAGCGGTAGTTCTCTGCAAGTTCAAGAGTTGAACTTGATGCAGACACTATTCCACTGAAAAGGCCGGTGCCGATCGCTTCGCACTTGATGGGTTGTCGAACAAGAAAAGTGCCTTCAGAGCTGATTTCAGAAGTCGTTTCATTGACATAGCCCGGACGTTCGCTATCCCACGACTTAAGTACTAAAAACTGGAGATCTTCCTTACTTTTTGCACATTGGCGTTTTGAACCGTAAGAATCGCCTTCCTTGCGCGCGCTTCTTATGGCATCGGCTTTTGCTTTTCGAACTGAAGCATTGTCTTTGATCAGACACTCATAAGATTTTTCTGCGGCCTTTTGTAAACTGAGTCGGCCTTCAGTTGAAGTTATTTTGATAAGACCTTGAGCTGATTTAGAGCAATCAACTTTCACTTCTGCAAATCCGTTGAGTCCGACAAACAAAGTAGAAATTAAAATAAGTGCACGCATAGGGTTCTCCTGTTTAAAGTGGGGTTAATAATGTACGTTTTGAGTAGAAGCAGCGATTAGGCCAGCCAGAGTCGATCAGGATTGAATTGGCAATATATTTGATTTCAAAAGTGGCGAAAGGCTCAACAGTGTCTTGCAATTAGACAGCTTAAAGTTTTTCTAACAAGGTGCTAAGAGCCCATTCAACTGCTGCAGTCATTTCAGTGCCGCTATAGCCATAGTCATTTTTAATGTCATACCAAATTTTTGCATTCACAAGCGAAGTAACAATAGCTAGTTTGCGTAGTTTTTCTGAATCTAATTTTAATTGCTTCTCTCTCACTATTTTAGCAACCATGGCTTGATTTAATTTCTTGCGAAATACCATTCTGGCTTCCTTTCCGAAGGGAGAAAGCAAGTACGCCAATGTTAAGTCTTCATGGCGATCAAAAAGAACATAAGCATTCTTAGCAAAGCCGATAAAATCGAGTGCCTGCATTTGCTCAGCGCTGGTTTGAAGATAAGAGAATAAGTATTCGTCCATTGCTTGATGTAAGGTTTTTTTGTCCTTAAAAAAACGAAATACCGTTCGCTGGGAAATTCCGGTTTCTACAGCAAGTTCTTCCATCGAAACGTCGCCGCCTTTTCGTTTCACCAGTAGAGTTACTAAAGCTTCTATTATCGTTTTTTCGGTTCTTTCAGATTTGGCAGCACGATTAACATTATTATATTTACGCGACTTTGCCTTTTTCTCAGTGTTCTTATTTTGAGATGATTTCATTCTCAGCTCCAGACAATGTAAATTTGACCCAAGATGTCCAAGATTTTATTTTCGGCTATATTTTTCACTAAATCAATGATTTAATGTCATATGAACTGACATTAAATATCGGAGGATAAATTGGCTCGGGTTGCAGTGATAGGAGCGGGAATAAGTGGTTTAGGGGCAGCCTGGCTGGTTGCGAAAAACCACGAGGTGCATTTGTTCGAGTCCGAAAGCCGGCTCGGTGGACACGCTCACACGGTTTCTGTCACTGAAGAGACGGGTCGTCTTATTCCGATGGATACGGGCTTTCTTGTTTATAACGAACTCACCTACCCCCATCTTAAAAATTTTTTTAAAGCTTTAAATGTCGAAACTATAGATTCAGACATGTCGCTTTCAGTGCAGGTTGAGTCTAAGAATCTCGAATGGAGTGGTACTAGTCTTAATTCGGTTTTCGGGCAGCGAAAAAATTTAATCAACCCGAATTTCTATAAAATGCTTCTTGAAATCATGAGATTCGGTCGTGAAGCACACGACAATCTGAACTCGGCACGCCGACACGCCTGGAGTTTAAAGGACCTCCTGCACTTGAAAAAATACAGCCCGGCGTTTTGTTCGGACTATTTACTGCCTATAGGTGCTGCCATCTGGTCGACACCTGAAATTAAAATACTGGAGTTTCCGGCGGCCACTTTCTTGAGTTTTTTTATCAATCACAAATTATTGCAGGTCAATGATCGGCCGGTCTGGAGAACCGTAAAGAACGGCAGCATTCAGTATGTGCAGAAAGCAGCGGCGGCTGTTCAGCACATTCATCTTGGAAAACCGGTGCTTTCTGTTGAACGATTAAAAGATAAAATCAAGGTCAGTACCGAAGGTGAAGATTTCGAATTCGATAAAGTAATCATGGCAACCCACGCCCCTGTAACAGCTAAACTTCTGAAGTTTCAGTCTGCACAGGAAAAAGAAATTCTATCGGCAATTCAGTATGAGCCTAATTTAGCGGTGCTCCATCGCAGTCAAAGTATTATGCCGAAAAATAAAATTTGTTGGGCTTCATGGAATGTCATGGGACATAACAATCTGCAACAGCCTAAGAAAGTTTCGTTGTCTTATTATCTAAACCGATTGCAATCTCTGCCATCTCAAAAAGATTATTTTATAACTCTTAATGCGCAAAACGAATTGCCGGAAAAAATCCGTGAATTCAACTACTCGCACCCTCAATTTGATCAGGCGGCAATCCGGGCTCAGCGTGATCTGCCTTCAATTCAGGGAAATGGCGGGGTGTATTTTGCCGGCGCCTGGTCACGCTACGGATTTCATGAAGATGGGTTGCTGAGCGCCGTTAACGTGGCCGAGCTGATGGGCATCAAAACTCCTTGGAGTGTAACATGAGTCTTATTCAGATTGGTGAAGGCCATGTGCACCACAGCCGTACCGAAGGGGCAAATAACAGTTTTGGGTACCCAACGTTTTTTATTTATTTCAGAAGCGATCAGGAATCAGAACTGCGCGAAATTTTTTCTAAGAAATTTCACGGATTACTTTCGTTTCACAGCAAAGACTATCTAAAAGGTGAAGCCGGTGCATTGCACGCGGTGGTTAAAAAATTTCTGATTGAAGAATGTAACTATATTGCAGAGCAGGTCTGGCTACATACTTTGCCGCGGATGTTTGGTTATGCTTTTAATCCGGTTAGTTTTTGGATGTGTTATAGAAATTCAGAATTAGAGGCGGTACTGGTTGAAGTAAATAACACATTTGGCGAACGGCATTTCTACTGGATTTACCCGGGCAATGAAATCAAACCTGATTTTTGGTATCGGGCTGAAAAAGTGTTTCACGTTTCTCCGTTTTTTCCGGTAGATGGGTTTTATGAATTTCGGTTTCAATGTAGCGAAAAAGAAATGAAAGTTGATATTAATTATCACCGAAATGATGGTGCTCTTCGCCTAATTACCTGGGTAACGGGGCGCCTATCACCTTTGAAGCTAAAAAATGGGCCTGCTCTTTTTGCTAAATACGGCTGGATGACAATCATGGTGGTTTTAAGAATTCATTACCAAGCCTTGAGACTGCTCGTTAAAAAATCACGATATTTTAGAAAGCCCCCACTTCCAGATCAGGAGATCAGTTCATGAAAAAGCCATCGTTACGAGTAAAAATGTTTTTGCAAATCCTTCGCCGCGCGAAACATGGAACGATCGACCTGATTTTGCCAGACGGCACTCGCGAAAAATATGGAGAGAGTCTGCCGATAATCCGTGTTGAGGTCAGAACCTGGGAAGCCATTGATCTTCTTTTCAGTAAAGGCGATTTGGGATTAGCTGAAGCCATCATTGAAGGAAATATTATCGTAGATAATACGGTGGCGTTAATTGAATGGGCCTGTCGTAACGATCAGGACCTCGGGCAGGCGCTGAGTGGTACCTGGTACGGAAATTTAGCAGCAAAAGTGCGCCACCTTATGAATAAAAACAATCGCGAAGGTGCTAAAAAAAATATTATGGCACACTACGACCTTGGTAACGAATTTTACCGGCTCTGGTTGGATCCTTCTATGACCTATTCTTCGGCAATTTTTCAGAGTCCGGACCAGGATATACGATCGGCTCAGATGGCCAAGTACGATCGAATTATTGATACATTGCAAATTAAATCCGGCGATCACCTGCTAGAAATCGGTTGTGGGTGGGGCGGATTTTTTAGCCGTGCAGTTGAAAGAACCGGCTGTAAAATTACGGCTGTCATGAACTCACCTGAACAGGCCAGACATAATCAAGCCAAGATTGATGAACAGAAAATGTCAGGGCACGTAAATCTCATTCAGCAGGATTACCGTGATATTCAAGGAACATTCGATAAAGTGGTGTCGATTGAAATGATTGAAGCTGTCGGCGAACAATACTGGAATACTTTTTTCAGTAAAGTGGGAAGTTCTCTGAAAGCAAAAGGTGGCGCACTCATTCAGGGGATAACTATTCGCGAAGACCTGTTCTATTCTTATAGAAAGAGCACTGATTTTATTCAGCAATATGTTTTTCCGGGCGGAATGCTTTTAACAAACAGTGTGTTCAACGATAAAGGTCGCGAAAACGACATGCACTTAGCTGATAGTTTTGAATTCGGATTGCATTACGCAGATACCCTTAAAGTCTGGAGCCATAATTTCAATCAGGCTTTGCCGCACGTGAAAGAAATGGGCTTTGATGATAATTTTGTTCGTCTTTGGAACCTGTATCTATCTTATTGCGAAGGTGCTTTCAGAGCAGGACGAATCAATGTGGGCCAATTCTTACTTCAAAAATAAAGTTGTGAGTGCAGATTTTTTTGGTTAGCCTTACTTTAATAGGGGAAGCTGTTGGAAAATGATTTTTGGCTCAATTTATTTTCGGAATCAGCCATGCAGGGTTTTCTGAATCAGAAAGTCACTGACACGACGATACAATAAATCAGGTTCCGGCTAACAAATTCTTAAGCGGTTCGCCTGCATAATTTATAAATGCACTGAGTTTAGAACTGACAAATTTTTGCGCCGGATACACGAAATGAATGGGGCTCGGTGCAGTTTGCCATTCGGTTAATACGCGAACTAATTTTCCGTTATTGACTTCGTTAATACTGAAAAATGAAGGGATTAGCGCTATTCCCATTCCCGAAACAGTTAAAGATTTCAAAAGATTCAAATCATTTATGACCACACGTCCATGAACAGAAACGTTTAGACTGCCTTTGGGTCCGATCAGTCGCCAACTTTCAGAGCCCAGCGCTGTGAAATGCAGACAATTATGATTTTTTAAATCGCGGGGATGCTTAAGTTCAGGATTTGACTTGATGTATTTTGTTGATGCGAAAGCAAAGAAGCTTCCGTTTCCTAGTTTTTTTCCTATCAAGGTTGAGTCTTTAAGGTCTCCGGCCCGAATTGCCAAATCAACGTTTTCGGTTAGCAGCTCAACCCGCCGATCGGTTGAAATCACTTCAATACTGACTTTAGGATATTTATTGAGAAATCCTGAAATAATTTGCGGCAATATACTTGAGCCCAGTTCGACAGGTGCGGTAATGCGAAGCAGGCCATAGGGTTCGCCCTGGGAAGCTGCAATTTCGTCTTCGCCAGCTTTTATTTCTTCTAATCCCTGCAAACACTTTTTAAAATAAGCACTTCCGGCAGCGGTAATATTGAGGCGTCTTGTGGTTCGGGTAATCAGCGTCGTGCCTAATCTTTTTTCAAGTGATGAAACTTTACTGCTCACCGTAGAATTGGGCATGCCCAACTGCTTTGCCGCCTGAGAAAAACTGCCAACCTGAACTACCTTAATGAAAATGGCCACTTCGTTTAAATCCATACAAAGATTATACAATACAATGAAATATATTTCTACATTTTACGGTCTAATAAAATATAAAAAACTTCGTTAAATTGAAGTCACAAACAAAAACAAACCAGGAGACTTAGATGACGACCTACCAAATTGACCCATCCCATTCAAGCGCGAGCTTCAGTATTAGGCACATGATGATTGCCAAAGTGCACGGCGGCTTTGAAAAAATGAGCGGCAAATTCGTTTACGATGCGAGTTCGCCGGCTAAATCAAACATTGAAGTTTCTATTGAAACGGCAAGTATCAATACCCGTGAAGCCCAAAGAGACGCGCACTTAAAAAGTGCTGATTTTTTTGACGTTGAAAAATATCCGACAATTACATTTAATTCAAACACCATCGAAAAAACCAATGAAGGTTACAAAGTCGTCGGTGAATTGAACATTCATGGCGTTGCAAAACAGGTTACACTGGATATGGAATCGCTCAGCGCCGAAGTAAAAGACCCTTGGGGGAACACGAAAATGGCAATTTCGGGCACAACAAAAATTAAACGTAAAGATTTTGGACTTACCTGGAATGCGGCACTCGAAGCCGGCGGAGTTTTGGTGGGCGATGATGTCTCTATCACGCTTGATGTCCAGTTGGTAAAACAGGTCTAAATCTTTTTCTTAAAGCTTTAAAGAATTGCTTTTCAATGAATTGAATTAGTATATTCTTAGTGCTGAAAAAGGGAGTAGCACTTGATAGAAGTGAGGGCCGCAGATGAAGTTGACTTCGGAGCTTGGGCGCAAATGCGTGCTGAGCTCTGGCCGACCTCAACACCAGAAGAACACTTAGCTGAATTAATTGAACTGAGTCGTCGAAAAACTTTTCAGGGCTGGGTTGCGATTGATAAAGATCGATGCATCGGTTTTGCCGAAGCTTCGGTGCGAGACTTTGCTAATGGCTGCGACAGTCAGCCGGTTATCTTTATAGAAGGTATCTGGGTCGATGAAATTTATAGAAAATCCGGAGTTGGACGTCAATTCGTCGACGGAATTGAAAATTGGGCCCGATTTAAAGGGGTTTTTGAAATCGGCTCTGATTCGGCTTTTACGAATTCATTATCGCATGTGTGTCACCAGAAATGGGGATTTGAAGAAACCGAACGGGTCGTTTATTTCAGAAAAAAACTAATTTAACCTAGTGTCCAGAATACCAGTCGTAGCCATTTTCAGCCCAATAATCCCGCGGCCGCACATCAGTTAGAAAGATTTTTCCGACACGCTTTAAACTCTTGATCCCGTATTTTACCGGAATAATTAACCTCAGGGGTTCGCCATGTTCTTTTCCGAGAGCTGCACCATTCATTTTGTCGGCAAGAATGGTTTGGGGGTGCAGCATGCTTTGCATAT
>JAYVIY010000193.1:0-10999 GCA_043769795.1 Pseudobdellovibrio sp.
CGCTTCGGGGGGAATATCCAAGGCCCACATTAAATATTAAAACAAAAAAGAAATTTTTTAAGTTTTATGCCCTTGAGGTCGGACTTTTTATTTTAAGGTTTAATCTTAAAATATAAAATCGGAAGAGGACTTAAAAACCTCTTCCGATTCCAAACTAAGACAGAAATTACTTGATAGTAACTTTTGCGCCAGCTGCTTCTAATTGTTTTTTCATTTTATCAGCATCTTCTTTAGTTGCGCCTTCTTTAACGGCTTTTCCGCCAGCTTCAACTAAACCTTTTGCTTCAGCTAAACCTAAACCAGTGATCGCACGTACTTCTTTAATTACGTTGATTTTGTTCGCACCAGCTTCAACCAAGATTACGTCGAAAGCAGTTTGAGCTTCAGCAGCAGGACCCGCAGCAGCGCCGCCAGCCATCATAACAGGAGCAGCAGCAGAAACGCCCCACTTCTCTTCTAATTGCTTTACTAATTCAGCGATTTCAAGAACTGTTTTACCAGATAACTCTGTTACTAATTGATCGTTTGTCATTGCCATTTTAAATATCCTTCCAAAAAATTAATTTATTTATAATTAAAGACTAAATGTCTTTAACTAAGCCTGTGGTGCAGTTGCAGCGTCAGCTGCAGGCGCATCTTTTGTAGCGTACACATTTAATACACGAGCAAGTCTTGCACTTGGTTCTTTTAATAAACACAAGAATTGAGCGCGTAATTGATCTTTACCAGGTAATGTAGCAAGAAACTTGATCTTATTCTGATCAAGAGCTTCCCCATCCATAATACCGGTTTTAATCTTTAGAGCTTCAACATCTTTCGAAAAATCTGCCAGTGTTTTTGCAACGCCAACAACTTCGTTGAAAGCAAATACAATCGCATTTGTTCCACTCATTGTTGCATCAAAAGCACCTTGAACTTTTGGATGATCTTTGAATGCGCGCCTCGCTAGCGTATTGCGCACGACCTTCATCTCAGACTCAGCAGCGTGAAGCTTTTTACGTAACGATGTTACTTGCTCCACTTTCATGCCCTTAAAGTCTACGACAAAGGCTCCCTTAGCTTTAGCTAATTTTTCAGAGATCAATTTGATGTCTGTGTCTTTATCAGCTCTTAACATATCGAAACCTCCCTTCGTTAGAATTAAGAACGTCCGTCTCGGGTGGCTTAAGGTTTGATCGAATTACCAAACACTTAATTTAGGCTCTTTCGAACACCAATCTTCACCGACGCTCTGTTAGTTATTACTCTTCAGAACCAGCCATCGCCTCATTTGCATCAAGCTTTACGCCCGGGCCCATGGTCGAAGCAACAGTCATAGATCTCAAATAGATACCTTTAGATGTTGCAGGTTTAGCTTTTACGATTGCCTGAATGAACGCATCAAAATTATCTTTCAATTTTGCAGCACCCATTGATTTACGGCCGATAGAAACGTGAACGATTCCGGCTTTATCAACGCGGAAATCGAGCTTACCTTTTTTCTCAGCTGTAACAGCCTCACCGACGTTCATAGTTACTGTTCCAACTTTAGGGTTCGGCATTAAACCACGAGGTCCAAGCACTTTCGCTACTTTGGAAACAGTCGCCATCATATCTGGAGACGCAATACATTTATCAAAATCTAACCAACCGCCATTAATTTTTTCAACGAGATCTTCCGCACCGACAAAGTCAGCTCCGGCAGCTTTTGCTTCAGCTTCTTTCGGACCTTTAGCAAAAACGACAACACGTACGTTCTTACCAAGACCATGAGGAAGCGCAATAGCTCCCCGAACCTGCTGATCAGATTGCTTAGGGTCAATACCTAAACGAACCGCAACGTCGATTGATTCATCGAACTTAGCGGGCGCAGTATCAACTGCTAATTTAACACCATCGGCGAAAGAGTATTTTTTTGCAGATTCAATTTTTTTTGCAGCTGCTGTGAATTTTTTTCCCATATTACACCTACTCTACTTCGATTCCCATGCTCTTAGCAGTTCCTGCTACCTGAGACATGGCTGATTCAACTTTTACACAGTTTAAATCAGGCAACTTTGTAGTTGCGATTATTTTTATTTGGTCTTGCTTGATTTTTCCGACCTTGTCTTTTTGTGGCATCTTAGAACCTGATTCTAATTTTAATGCCTTCTTAATCAACGAAGATACTGGAGGTGTCTTGGTAATGAAAGTAAACGAACGGTCCTGATAAACAGTTATGATGATTGGAACGATACTATCGCCCAATGCCTGCGTTTTCGCATTAAACTGTTTACAGAATTCCATAATGTTTACCCCATGCTGTCCAAGCGCCGGTCCAACGGGTGGAGCTGGATTAGCTTTCCCTGCCGGTATCTGCAATTTGATCATGCCTGTAACTTTTTTTGCCATGACTTGTGATCCCACTTTCTCGCATTTATCTATCCGAAAATAGATAAGGGTTAATATTATTAAGTCAGCCCCCATGGCTAACCTACTTAAAACTTTTTTAACTAACTTTTCTCAACCTGAACGAAATCCAACTCAACAGGAGTAGGTCGTCCGAAAATGCTGACCAAAACTTTAACTTTGGCTTTTTCTTCATTTATATCTTCAACTGTTCCGTTAAAGTTACTGAATGGTCCGTCAACAACAATAACCTGTTCGCCCAACGAAAAATTGGCTTTGGCCTTTGGCTTTTCTACCAATCCTGCCATTTGTTGCGTAACTCGAAGAACTTCTGCCTCAGGGACCTCAGGCGGACGAGTTTTAGCCGTTCCAGTGCCGCTTCCTACGAAGCCGCCGACTTTAGAAGAGTTCTTAACGAGGTGCCATGTTTGATCGCTCAATACCATGTTTACAAAAATATAACCCGGGAAGAATTTTCGTGATTTTGTCGTCTTCTGACCTTTAACCAATTCAACAACATTTTCAGCCGGAATTAAAATATCACCGAACAAAGTTTCCATTTTATTGGATTTTATTCTCTCTTCGATAGCCGTTTTCGCAGTGGCTTCACAACCAGTTTGAACGTTAACGATGTACCATTTTTTATCCATGATAATTCCTTACTTCATTAATTGGTTTAGTATAAAGCCCGAGAACATATCGAATACGCTCACGATCACACTTGAAATTAAAACCATGATTACAACCACAACTGTCATTCCACGAGTGTCTTTTGAAGGCGGCCAAACAACTTTTTTAATTTCACCAATGACCTCGTCGGCCCATGCTAAAATTTTCTTATTAAACTGAAGATAAATAAATAATCCGAAGGCCGTTGCCACTGGCAAGCCATGACGAAACAAATCGTGCTCCATTGCCTTCGCAACTACACCGAACGCACCGGAAAAAACTTTCAATAAAGTCGCAACTGTAAAGCCAGTTAGTGCTGAGAAAAATAAAAAACTGAGTGTAACAATTTTTGAATTTGAATTATCCATTTTGAACTCCATTTTTTGTACGTCTTGTTTTTAACGTTCATCCTAGTCCACAGACTAGTATGGCAGGGCAGGAGGGATTCGAACCCACGACCTAACGATTTGGAGTCGTTCGCTCTACCGCTGGAGCTACTGCCCTATGGTTAAAACACAAGATGCAAAATATAACTCTAAAAAGCCAAAAGGGACAACTACTATGTTATCCCTTGGCGTGTTTTTTGAATGTGCGTATAACGCCGTGCGAAATTACTCTATGATTTCAGTTACTACACCAGAACCAACAGTTCGGCCACCCTCGCGGATTGCAAAACGTAATGATTGCTCCATAGCGATCGGAGTAATTAACTCAACGTTAATTTCTACTTTATCACCAGGCATAACCATTTCAGTTCCTGCTTTTAATGTAACAACACCGGTAACGTCAGTAGTACGGAAGTAAAACTGAGGACGGTAATTTGTAAAGAACGGAGTATGGCGACCACCTTCTTCTTTAGTAAGGATGTAGGCCTCACCTTTGAATTTTTTATGTGGTTTAACAGTTCCTGGTTTAGCAAGAACTTGTCCGCGCTCAACATCTTCTTTTTTAGTACCACGTAACAAAACGCCGCAGTTATCGCCAGCTTGACCTTCATCAAGAAGCTTACGGAACATTTCAATACCCGTTACAGTTGTTTTTTGTGTCGGACGGATACCGATGATTTCAATCTCGTCATTCACTTTAACGATTCCGCGCTCAACTCGGCCAGTAACAACAGTTCCACGACCAGAGATAGAGAACACGTCCTCAACTGGCATTAAGAAAGTTTTATCAACAGCACGTGCAGGCTGAGGAATATGCTTATCACAAGCTTCCATTAATTTCATGATAGATGGACGACCTAATTCAGAAGTATCACCTTCTAAACCGAGCTTAGCAGAACCCTGGATTACCGGAATGGTGTCGCCTGGGAATTCGTACTTAGTTAACAATTCGCGAATTTCCATTTCAACAAGTTCTAATAATTCTTTGTCATCTACCATGTCACATTTGTTCATGAAAACAACAAGAGCTGGAACACCAACCTGACGAGCAAGAAGGATATGCTCACGGGTTTGCGGCATAGGACCGTCAGCTGCAGAAACAACCAAGATAGCGCCATCCATTTGAGCGGCACCAGTGATCATGTTTTTTACGTAGTCGGCGTGTCCCGGACAGTCAACGTGTGCATAGTGACGCGCATCTGTTTCGTATTCAACGTGAGTTGTAGAAATTGTAATACCACGCTCTTTTTCTTCTGGAGACTTATCGATCATAGCATAAGACATAGCTTGTGCTTTACCTAGAGTCGCAAGAGTTGTCGTGATAGCAGCAGTTAAAGTTGTTTTACCATGATCGACGTGACCAATAGTCCCGATATTGCAATGCGGTTTGTTACGGTTAAATTTCTCTTTAGACATATGTCCTCCTGCAGAGATTGTTATTAATATTTACGTACAATAAACTAAATCAAAACTGAGGCGCAAAGCAACTGGTCTTTTAAACCACCGCTATGAACATCAAGTGGAGCCCGTGATCGGAGCCGAACCGACGACCTCACCCTTACCAAGGGTGTGCTCTACCACTGAGCTACACGGGCAACAAAACCTTTGTCTTATTCCCATCAAGAGCCAACATGGAGCGGGAGACGGGTCTCGAACCCGCAACCCTCTGCTTGGAAGGCAGATACTCTAGCCAATTGAGCTACTCCCGCATCATCATCAAACTCTTGAGACTACACATCGTTCTTTGTTTACCATTTCTCGCTCTTACAACGAGAGAAGATAAATGGTGGACAGGGAAGGATTCGAACCTTCGAAGACCGAAGCCAGCAGATTTACAGTCTGCCCCCTTTAGCCACTCGGGCACCTGTCCAAATAATGCGTACTCGCAAAAATTTGGAGCTGGTTATGGGACTCGAACCCGCAACCTGCTGATTACAAATCAGCTGCTCTACCAATTGAGCTAAACCAGCATTCATACGCAATAAACTGAACTGATCAGTAAAAAAATCGATCCGGTCATGACGTAAGTAGAAATTTCTATCGGAACATTGGTCTGAGGTCAAACTCAATTTCACCGGGGTTTGCTTTTGTTATAGACCCAGGCAGTTTGTCTCGTGTGCTTAGTAAGTAGTCACAGTTAAGAGCCGGATTCAATCCCCGAACGAAGTTGAATTTTAAAGTCTCGGATCGCTCTAACATAAACTATTTTATTTATGTATTTTTCCTTTAGAAAAATCCGATCCAATTGTGGCCACATTCCGAAATGAACATTCCAGATGGTTCTTACCAGCTTCAGTGTCTGAGAAATTGTGGATTCAAAGCAACCTTCGGGCAACTCAGGTCTGCGAACAAAAATTCCTTTTAATTGTCTCTTAAAACACCACCAATAAGTACGCCAAAGCGGAAAACGTATAAACACAATTACATCCGCTTTTTGAAAACGATCTTCGATAATTTTCAAAGGACCAAAGCCGTCAATAATCCACGCGTCCCCGTTTGATTTTTCTTCGAGAATTTTTCGGGTTTCTGCAGGGTCACGAAGCTTCATTCCTGGCAAAAACTGAATGCTATCAACATGCACAACCGGAAGATTATAAATCGACGCCAATGCACGGCTGAGCTGCGTTTTGCCAGAGCAGGAATTACCGATGACGGCAATTTTTTTTGGATTCACAACGTGCTATTCATCATTTTTTTAATTTCGGCACTCAAATCGTCTGCACGAGACTCAAGCCCTTCAATGATGCCGACCCGATCCACCATCGGTCGGTTTTGACTGAGTTTGAATTTAGCTTCAATCTTTAAGGGATTCACAATAAAAGATGCAATGGCACCAGCTAACTTTTCCGGGGTGTCCAGATCAGATGGTAATTCAAAGCTCCACGCGCCAGGACCTTTCTCAAAAACCTCGGTGAGTTCTTTGAGATTTTTACAAATATCTTCAAATGAATGTGAAATTTTCAATTTGCCGTGCACGTGGACCGTACAATAGTTCCAAGTAGGCACATCACGACCAGATTTATACCAATTCGGTGTAATATAAGAATTTGGGCCGTGATAAAGTATTGTCACCCTCGGATCATTCTTCAAATGAGCCACCTGAGGATTTCTCAATGAGAAGTGCCCCTGTATTGACTTAATTTCGCCATCGACCACTTCAGTGACCACCGGAATATGACTGATCGACACCTGACCCGACTCATCATGTGAAATCATCGTCACGAACGGAAACTTTTTTACCAGCTCAACTATTTGATTTTTTTCCTTCGGAGAAAAATGCTTTGCGATGTACATTTATTTTAAGATCAACTTTGTGTTGTCTTTTTTCGCTTCAACTGACTTCTGTAAATTATCGGTGACAACTTCGACGTCTAAATCTGTGATGTTCGGAAAAAATTTCTGAAAATTAAAGGTGATTTCAGTCCCTAACGGAGATTTTTCACACACAACATAAAAACTGGCCACGGTTTCGCTGTGCTTTGCAGACTCTGCAACGACTTCAATTTTTTCTTTGCTGATTTTACAACCTAGCCCAGATTCAAAAACTATCATTTCTGAAATTTTGATATCTAAGGCTCTCAGCGCTTCATCGCGTTTTTTCTTGTCACCGCGCGTTTTGGCGGCGTACTCAAAACCGAAAATGCTGTCGCTCGGGATTTTGAAATCAATTCGTCCTTTTGTGCCTTCGAACGCGATCCCTAAACGTCCGGCTCCATGCACATGGGCCTGATGTTCGCGATGCGGAGGGTGTTCTTTAGATTTTGCGAAAACCGAAGCTAAAACCAAAAAAATTATCGCTAGAAATTTCACTACACACCTCTATTTTGTTTTTTTCCATTGTCGCTTGGTCTCACCAAGAGCCAAGGCCGCGGAAACTGAAACATTGTAACTTGCATTGGGCGATAACTGCGGAATACTGACAAGCTCATCACAGGCTTTTTCGGTGGTACCGCGCAAGCCTTTGTCTTCAGCTCCCAGAACCCAAACAACTTTTTCAGGAATTTTCAGGTCGTATATTGTTTTTTCAGCTTTATGAGACAAGCCAAACACCCAGAAACCCTCTTTTTTTAACGCCTCGAAAGGAGTTGAAAATTGATTGGTGCGATGAACAGGTACGTGCTCAACGCCTCCACAGGCAACTTTGTGCACTGTTGCTGTCAAGCCTACCGCTCGGTCTTCAGGAATAATTAACCCGTTAACACCCATCAACCAGCTCGTTCTTAGTACAGCCCCGAGATTGTGAGTATCTTCGACTCCATCCAACGCCAAAATTAGTCCGTGAGCACCCCAATTGTGTGTTTGATATTCAAAACTCAAGGTGTGATCTGAAAACGCAACGGCTCCCTGATGCGACCTGGAAATTTCCTGCAGTTGCTGCTCTGATTTTTCTTCAATTTTTATTTTTCTGGCTTCGAGTTTTTCAGCGAAATTGCGCAGCTCTGCTGAAGATCGCCAGTTTGTCTGGAGCAAGACCACCTGAATTGTTTTCGGGTGCATCGCTAACAGTTCGGCAATGGCGTGAGTTCCGGTTACCTGTCTCCAGTTTTTTGGGTACATTAGTTTATCGGGTTTTTTATGATTCTGCGGCTGCAACGGCAGTTTCGAATGCGGCTTTGCAGCTGGTTTTGAATGTGGTTTTGCCGACGACTTGGATTTAAAATTATTTTTTCTCATACTTTAGCAACTTTCTAAAATTTCTATTATTTTTTGGCGTGGATTATTTGCTTTCAAGATCGGTCTTCCTATCACTAATGCAGACGCTCCGGCAGCCAAAGCTTGCTTGGGGGTCATTGTTCGCTTTTGGTCGTCACTTGTTGCCTCTAGCCTGATTCCAGGAGTTACTTTAAAAAAAGCTGGCTGGCTAATATATTCTAGTTCATGGCCCGAGCAAACAAGTCCGGTTAAACCGGATTCTGCAACTTCAAGAGCCAAACTGCGAACATGATCTTCGATTGTCCAATTCTGAAAACTGGCCGGAAGTGATGACCGATCCCAACTGGTTAAAATTGTTACGGCTAGTATCTTAAATGGCCGGATCTTATTCAGTTCAGCTTCAAGACGGGATAACTCGGCCATGGCAGCAGCTCCCGATAGGGCGTGAACCGTTACTAAGGTTGCTCCCGCACTAAAACTGGCGCGAACAGCCGCAACCATAGTCGAAGAAATATCGAAATATTTATTATCAATGAATACGGCTGCTTTTTTCGCAACTTCAGTTACAAAGTCAGCGCCATATCGGTAAACAAGCCGAGGCCCAAGCTTAACGGCGCCGACAAGATCGCCAGTTGAATCTAATATATTCAGCGCTTCTTCCCTTGTGTCGACGTCCAAAGCCAAAATCAGCGGGTTCTTAATAAGAGTCATTCTTTTCCTTAATTAAGTAACTAGTTAAGTAATTCTAAAATTTTCTGAAAGACCTGAGTTTTCGGCAACTTTGACACTTCTTTGGTTTTACGAAGCACCACTTCAATTTGGTCGGCTTCAAATCCCTTTTTACCAACAACAATCCGAACCGGAAAACCGAGAAGATCTGCATCTTTAAATTTGACCCCTGGGCGCTCGTCTCGATCATCAATGAAAACTTCGATGTTTTTTGCTTCCAGTTCTTTTGTCATGTTTTCGATATATTCGGTCGCGGCGGCGTCTTTCGGATCAAGATTGCAAAAATGAACATGAAAAGGTGAAATGGCTTTTGGCCAGATGATTCCGTCCTGATCGTGGCTTTGCTCGATGCAGGCCTGCACCGTTCGGGTTACTCCGATTCCGTAACAACCCATTTCATAAAATTGTGACCTGCCGTTTTTATCCAAAAACACACCATTCATTTTTTGAGCGTATTTCTGTCCGAGATAAAAAACATGACCCACTTCGATGCCGCGGTACGATTTTAGAATTCCGTCGGACTCCGGGCATCTATCGCCCTCGCGGGCCATTCGTAAATCTGCAACCTGAGTGAATTGAAAATCGCGACCATGATTTACATTTTTAAAATGAAAGCCATCTTCGTTTGCACCGACAATATAATTTTTCAGATTCTGAATTCCATTATCTGCATAGATTGGAATTTTTAAACCAATAGGTCCGCACGAGCCCGGGCTCGCGCCGGTTACTGTTCGCACCTCATCATCGGTCAACATCAGTGGCGCATTCGTCATTTTCAAAAAGTTTTTTACTTTTATCGGATTTACTTCGTCACTGCCCCGAAGTAGCACAGCAAAAGGCTTTAACGTAACATCTTTAGGATCAGCACCTTCATTGGCAGAAAAATAAAGTGTCTTAACTAATTCGATTGCCGGAACCTGTGTGAACTTTTCAAGATCAGCTATGGTTTTTTGTCCGGGCGTTTCAAATTTTTCAAGTGCAAGCTCAGCGCTTTGCGCCTGTTTGTAAGGCGTAGCATCGATAGCTGGGCAAACTTCAATGTTTGCGGCAAACTGAGTCTTACTGCTGACGAGTAAGGCGTCTTCGCCGGCTTCTGCCAGCAGTTGAAATTCATGGGTCTGACTTCCGCCGATATTGCCGGCATCGGCCTGAACAATTCGATATTCGAGGCCCAATCGGTTAAAGATGCGCTGGTAGGCATTGTACATTGCATCGTAGGCTCTTAAGGCACCGGCCTGATCAGTATCGAAGCTGTAGGCATCTTTCATCGAGAACTCACGGCCGCGCATCAAACCGAAACGAGGTCGTATCTCATCTCGATATTTCGTTTGTATCTGGTAGATATTTTTCGGAAAATCACGGTAAGATTTCAAATCATGTCGGACGTAATCAACAACGGCTTCTTCGTGAGTTGCCGCTAAACAAAAATCATGGCCGTTACGATTTTTGAATTTAAGCAGCCCTGCTCCCATTTCACTCCAGCGATTGGTTTCAGTCCATAATTCTTTCGGATGCACCAAAGGCATTAGAATTTCAATGGCACCGTCTTTTTCAAGCTCTTCGCGAATAATATTTTCAAATTTACGAATTGATCGCAAAGCAAGGGCTCCGTAGGTATGCAGACCCGGCGCCAGTTTTTTTATGAAGCCGGCCCGAACCATAAGCCGGTGCGAAGGAATTTCCGCATCACTAGGTGCTTCTTTTAACGTGTAAAGATGAGTTTTAGACCATTTCATATGCTGACCTCAATTCCGTAAGCTTTGATTTTTCGATGCAAATAGCTTCGTTCTAATCCTATAGCTTCTGCTGTTTTAGAAATATTCCCGCCATTTTCCTGGATTTTTTTTATTAGAAAATCTTTTTCAAATTCAGCCCGCGCTTCCCTAAATGTAGAAAAATCACTTAAGTCGGAAGATGGCTGCGAACCGATAGATTTCTTTTCGAGGAGTCCCGCAAATTTCAAGTCGTGCACATCAACAAAATCTGAGGGAGTTAAAATATAGACTCTTTCGATAAAATTCTTTAGTTCGCGAACATTTCCTGGCCAGCTGTGCTTAACCATCATTTTCATGCCTTGCTCTGAAATAGTTTTTCGCAAAGAGGCCATTTGCTTTGCAGCGATGTCACTGAAATGAAAAACCAGCGAGTAAATGTCTTCGGGACGATCACGCAAAGGCGGCATCAACATTGTTGAA
>JAYVIY010000194.1:0-4203 GCA_043769795.1 Pseudobdellovibrio sp.
AAAGATAGGCTCTTATATTTCATAAGGCCTATCTCGGCTAGTGTCTTAATTTTTGACAGATAGAAATTACTGGTATCTGGCTGATTATCTCGTGCGGTCAACTTTGATTTTAGTGTGCGAAGCAGAAACATTGCTACCGCTGCTACCAATAATTTTGATTGTTCCTTTATGATCCTCAATGTTTTTTACGATCGAGTCGACCAGCACGATTTTGCCGCGGGTATTACTAATTTTATCGACGCTGACGCCACAAAGAATCAACTTACCACGGAAGTCTTCGATTAAATTGATGTGTTCTATGTTATCTTGGGTAATGATGAGTTTACCGCGACGATGTCTAATTTCGATTGCAGCCGCTGTGCGGTTCTTGGCACTTGATCTACCGCTTTTGTATTCTTTGTTGCAACTGGCTTGTAAATCTTTGTCGTCATCTTCGTCATCGTCATCTTCGTCATCGTTATCACAGTAGCATTTTTTACCATTACCTATGCACTCTTCAGAATCGTGCGGAGGTTTAGGGTATGACCCGCCGCCACCACCGATGACCGGAGGTTTGGTGCCGTCGCCACTGATCGGGCCCGTGCTGCCGCCACCAACGATAACCGGAGGGGTTACAGTTCCGCCACCGCCAATGACTGGAGGTTTGGTTCCATCACCACTGATCGGAGTTGAGGTGCCGCTGCCGCCACCGATAACTGGAGGCGCCGAAGAGCCGCCACCAACAACAACTGGAGGTACTTGATTTACATCGTTTGAAGTATTATCGGGAAGTGTGTCTGTGTTAAGACCGCTATTAGCTCCTGCCACGTCGGTTGCTGCATAATTGTATTTTGAGCAGTTTTGAAATCCGACTAAAAGTAAAGAAGTGAAACCGGCTACTAATAATGTGTTGAATTTTAAAACCTTGCGCATTTTGCCCACCTTGATAACTAGGTAAACTGCAATGGTCGTTCCTGTAATGAGTAATTTAAAGCAGCTGAAGCGCAAAAAGTGTCAAACTTTGCACGTCTATAAAAAACTTCAACGTGATGAAATGAGATTTTTCTCAAATTGATCTTCGTATTCAGAGAAGTGCATTCAGGTTAACACTAAGAAACTGATTAAATTGTATCTTATTGGAAAAACTTGATTCACTTGGCACCGGTTGTGTCGACCGAACATTCACTGAGGTGGGGTCTGAAATCTGTGCCAAACTGAGACCGATACTGAAACCCACTGAAAGATGTTTGTTCATAAAGAAAGATTGGTTCACTGCGCTTTGAAGAAATGGTTTGCTGGTCGAACCCCAAGATTGCAATCCGAAATCAGTTTCGAGCTTAGTCGATGCCGGTATAACTACGCTTTTACCCAGACTTATTTTGCCGTAAAAGAAATTGTATCCAAATGATACAAAATGCCCTGAGGTCGGTGCCGGAGCGCGGTCAAAGTTAAGTTGCGCAGACCCCTGATAAAGCTGGTCTGAATAAGTGGTGCGTCCACCGAAACGGGTTTTGATACCGACGCCGAAAGAATATTCTTCGTTCGTATAATAAGAAGCCCGCACTAGAAAGTAACTTGAATTCACGATGGCTTCATCAAGAACAGAACCGGTATTGAGATCAAGCTGAAAGCGCTTCGTGAACCTTACTTTTTTGTTAAGAACACTCGAGCTGTTATCAGTGACCGGAGTTACTGACTCACTCGGAAGTTCGTCATCGCTGACCGAAACTTCTTTTACCACGGCTTCAGAGTTTTCCTCTTTGCCGGAATCCTGAATTTCTGTTTCAGATTCGGGGGCGCTGGCGCTAGTTACCGGGGCGGCAGCATTTTGCGCAAAAGCATGCGTGCCCGAAAGCAGCAGCAATGACAGAATAACCAAGACGAGCTGACTACTTTTGATGTTCATTGAAAAGACCCTTGTTAGATTCAATCTCTTCAATAAAATTAGTTCTTTTATTGAAAAGTTCTTTATATTTTATCAGGCGACGGGAGTTTAAAAATAAAGTATCGGGCACGTCGTAATTTCCGGTGATAGTTTCATCTTCGAAATTAATTTTAATTTTCTTTTTTGTTTTGCTCTTGTTGGCTGCATTCGGCGCCGAACTGGGGCTACCCGGAGTTACGGGTTCAAGTTGAGGAGTTATTGTCTGTGCGATGGCCGGAGCGGCCATGAGCATACTTACGACGAGGGTGACAAAATAAACAAATTTATTCTTGCGCACAGAGATTGTCTCCTAAATATTGATAATTTCCGATTTCATCTATCCAGAACTCACCCTGAAACGGCCAGTACCTAAAGCCGTTCTTAACATAGAAATTGCGATTATAGACTTCATTTTGTACCGGAGCATCTTTACTCGCAATTTTCAGACGCAGCTGACTCTTTTTAGCTTCAAGAATTTCATAATATACAAACTTCATCTGTTGTTTGTAATACATGATGTTTTTTTCGAGCGACAAAATCACCTGATTGAATTTGAGTGCCAACTGATTTTTAAAGAAGTTTAGGCGACCGGCATAAATTTTTTCAAGAAACGGACGCAGCGGGGTTTTGCTGGTGCCGAAAAATTTGTGCGCGAGCTTTGCTTCTTCCCGCACCATAGTGTAGGTGTCGTAAATGTTTTTCATACGGAAATCTTTCAAAATCGAGCGTGTCACCTTGAAAGGAATTTTTCCGCCGTAATTCTTAGTCATGTTCATTTCTGTATTCGTGGTGCTTTCGGTTCTGAGAATTTCGGTGGCAAAATTAATTTCGTTGATCGCGTCACCGACGGTGATCGTCTGCGAGGTCCAGTTGCTTAAGATATCAAGAGTGTTTGCATAGTTTTCATTAAACGTGTTCACGGCCACTTCGGCATCATCGAACTTGCAGTTATAATTCAGTAAGATGGCCCGTAAAACCAGCGATTCAGGCTCGAAGTAATTCTCATAAAATGGTGTGTGCAACGTGTGAATCACACTGAGGGCCGAACGCAATTTACTGAGGTGTAAGTAAGTCCAACCGAGCTCGGTGAGACTTTCGCGGTAGGCCTGATTATCTTTTGAAATATTACGGTAGTATTCAGCCGCGTCTTCAAATTTTTTAGCCTGAAAATGCGCCCGCGCAATATTAAGATAAGTGTAACCTTTTTTTGCATTGCTATTACTGCGCTGTGCATAGAGTGCCAATAACTTATTATAGGTGTCGATGGCATTTTCGGTGTCATTCTTTTTTAAGTAAGCAAGAGCCAATAAATTCAGCGCAGGCTCGCTGTTCGGGTTTTTTTCGATCGACATTTTCGAATACTGGATTGTTTGCTCGATCTGATTTTTGTCGAAATTAACCGAAGCTAATTTGTAGTAATAGACGTCGACCGCTAATTTTTCAAGATCGGTAACCTGCATTTTCGACATCGCGAAATCAAGCATGTGCTGATCACCGAGTTTGTTCGAAATGGCGATGAGCTTTTCAAGAGATTTCTGTCTGAATTTTTTTGAATTCGACCGGATCACTTTGATCATCGGATAACTGCTGGCCTGAAATAGCTTTAAATTATAGAGCGACAAGCCTAAATAGTAATTGGCCTGCGCGCGAGTGTCTTCACTTGTGCCTTCAAGATTCGTCAATTTATGAAACGAAACGGCGGCGTTTGCAAACTTACCCTGTTGGTAATATTTTACACCTTGTTTTAAGATCGGAAGTGTCGTGCTTGCTGACACCGTGTCTACTTGGCTGGCTTCGGCTTTTTTTATTACTGCCGGTTTAGCTTTTTTGCCCGCAGCCATGGCGTTGCCAGAAAACCCTAATATTACACAAAATAAAAACTTAAGCGACTTCATCGAATCACCTGTAATCCGGCTTAGGCCAAAAAATACTATAACTGACTGCTACAAATAATGAATTATTCGATTGTTCCTGCGCATTGATGTTTCGGGTGGTGTACAGCAGCCATTGTAAATTGATGTCCAGTGCCGATGAACGCGTGAGTGAAATCAACTGCCCGATGCTGGCACTGGTTGCCGAACTCATTTCACTGCTTTGGTTGGTTACTTGCGCCAAGCCGCCTGAAAAATAAATTTCAAATGGAAAAATCTGTCTATTCAACAGCGACCACTTCCCGTAAATCGGGCTGAAATAAACACTGACATTATAGGCATTCTTCAGAGTGACCAAATTTTCAATATTCACGAGCTGAACATCTTTGATATTCTGAGTCTGACTTCCCTTATTTGAACTTAACAGAA
>JAYVIY010000195.1:0-4200 GCA_043769795.1 Pseudobdellovibrio sp.
GGTTACTGGACTTAGGTGTGGAGGAAATTAAAGAATTTGCTGAAAATTTTCAGATCGGTTGGTCAGAGAATACAAATGACCTTGTTCAAGGTCAAAATAGAGACCTAAAATCGTTACCAGTCCTAAAGTTTCATTTTTCTGAATAAATGGAAAAGTTCTGAGATTTTCAATAGATACCTTAATTGCCTCTTCTTCACAGTGTCGGCACTTGGATTCAAAATCGGCATCGGGCTGTTTTTTTAGTACACTGATTTTTGCCTTTTCTGCGATCTTCATCCATTGAGAAACAAAACTGTCTTTTTGCATATTTTCTGAATCCATCAGTGCGCGGATTCCGCCGCACTGGCGATGACCTAAAACGATGATGTTTTTTACTTTTATGTTTTGAACGGCAAATTCAATGGCCGCGCTCACGCCATGGAAGCCGCCGCCCTTTTCGTAAGGCGGAACCAGGTTAGCTACGTTTCTGACCACAAAGATATCACCGGGATTCGTTTCGAATAATGTGCTCGGATCAACGCGGGAATCGCTGCAGGTGATAACGAGATGTTCAGGAGATTGTCCTGATGTGCTCAGGTGTTGATAAAAGTCCTGTTGTTGAAAGAATTTTTTTCGAAAGCCTTTAAAACCTTCAAGAAATTGATTTAATGAATCGTCTTGCATATTAAAAACGTATATTATTGGGCATTTAAGTCAATAAGCATTCTATAAGGCTAGATTGTTTTCATTCAGCCGATGCTACATTTATAGTTACCGTATCGGTGTAAGTGCCGGGAACTGACCCCATTAAACTGCCTATTTTAACGCCCACTGCGATCCTGGTTCCGTTCGACTGTGAGATGCCACCGCCGCTCTTAACGTTTGTTGAAACATCGCTGAGAGCCACGGGTACACCATCGAGCGTAAGAATATAAGGAATATATTTTTTGACTGATTGATTTTTCAGTTTTCCACTATTAGTGGAACTCATTGAAATCGTGTATCCGGCGTTGTAGAGCATGACAATGTCGAAACTCCGAGAGGCTCCCTCGATCAGCTTTCCGAAGTCGAGAGACTGTGAAGTGTCAGTCAAATTGAAAGATGAACCTGTTGAGACCAATGATAAATCGATTGTTTTGTATTGTGTATAGGTAAATTGAACAACTTTAGAGTCGCGAAGTATTCGATTAGTGAAATCTCCTTCATAAAGTTTGAGCGTGAAATTTTTAGAGTAATTTCCTGATCCGGCGTATTGATTATCGTCTACGCCCAAGTAAGCAAAATAATTGGCATTAAATGTTGTGGCGCTACCAGCGAAAGTTCCTAAAATAACGTCTGAAGGTGCCGCCTCAAATTCACTTTTCAAAATTTGATTGCGGCCGGGGTCTTTATAGAACTGTATCGGGTACGTGTGCAGGCTCGACTGCAGATTTCTGTTCGAAAACGAAGCCGCGCCACCATTGTCTATGACCACAAAAAAACTATTGCAGGTTCCGCCCTCTTTATTGACCTGAAAATTGAGCGAGGCAAAATTATTCATATTTAGACTGACGTAAGGGCTCACATTTGAAAGCGACAGAGAACTGCAGAGGGCCGAAACGGGCCGGCAAGCTAGCAAAAAAACGAGATTCAGAGTCAATATCTTCAAAGAAAAAAACTTCATCATGTACCTTCTTTTTTATAAAGTTCGATTGTGCCCAGCTCGACTTCGGGATTTTCGATCTCTTTTACTTCCAATGGAATTCTTTTAAGTCGCGGATCAGAAAGCTCAATTTCGTACTTTCCCGGCGTTAGCCCTTCAATGACGAATTTTCCGGCCTCATCCGTAAAAAAATTGCTTGTTTGAAGACTGCCATCAATTGAAAAGATTTTTCCGTAGGCATAGCTGAACCATTCTGGAATCTCAGCGTTAAGTCGACCTTTTAATATGACGGATTTCTGAACTACCAGCGGAATGTAGACCCCAGATCTGTATTTTGGAATAATATCGTAAGCCTCTCTCTCAAGGTAATGCCCCAACTGAAGTTCAGTCGAATTGAACTGCAGCCGATTGTGATGATAAGAAGTGAGATTAGAAAAAACAAAGTCGTGGTCATTTTTTAAATAAAGAACGTCATTTTCAATACCGTTCGGAATAGAAAGCTTATTATCGTCGGAAAGACCGGTCGGAGAAACAATGGCAAAGGAATCTGAAACGCGTCGAGAGAAAGAAAAACCGTCGACGGTCCAGACCAGAGCCGAACCCAGTCCAAGCTGCGCTACGGTTTTAACTTCAGCTTCAGAACTTTCGCCGAAAATTCTAAAACGGGTTTCAAACGAGCGGCCGTAGTAATCTTCTGCGAGATCAATTTGTTGAGAGGGCGCAGAATCGCGGGGGGACTGTTTAGAGGCGTAGGCTGAAAGTCTGAAATCGTTGTAATTTCGGATATTATTTTTTGCCAGTCGTATTGCAGTTCCGTTGTTAGGGGTATTGTGGGACACACTGGCCAGCGATCGGCCCTGTGATTCTGTCCATGTCAAAGTCACCAATATTTGATCGAGATCGCGTTGTTGTTCGGTCCAGTTATAGTTTAAATCAAAAGTCCAATTGCGGGTGAATTGACTCTGAAAGCCGAACCTTCTGCTGAAGTCATTCGGAGATCCGTTCTGCCCGATGATTTTTGCCAGGCCGAGACTGGCCGTGGTGCTAACAGCCAAGTGCTTTTGAATTATTAGATCAAATTTTTGTGAGAAAGTGGGTAGCACAGGAACATCTGCCGCGATAGTTTTGAACTGGGCTGATTTGAGCTCTGCACCAACAAGTATTCTGAGACCTGAAAAAAATCTATTTTCAATTTCCGGAGAGCCGTATCGCCATTTTTGCGCGTTGGCGCCACTATCGAAATCGTCATCATAAAAAGCCAAATCAATAATGTTTGTGCCGATGTCACTGAGATATCCGACAGAAAGCCCTATCTGTTTTGATGATTTGTAATTTTGAAAATTAAGACCGGCAGTCAGTTGATCACTGAAACCATACTGATGAAATAGGGAACCATAAATCTGCGGATAATATAACTTTTCATTAAAAACATAGTAGGAAGGAACGCCCGCCTGATAAGAATAATTGTGTACGCCGGCCGCCAGAATCTGATCGTCGAAAAAAAGATCGACCTGATATTCTTGCCGCGTCCCGAAGTCATCAATTAGTATCACAGTCACTTTGTTGCGACCATAAAGCATCGGAAGTTCTTTCAGATTGTAAGGTCCCGGTTGCACTCTGAAGCGGGTTAAGAGAATTCCGTTGACGTAAACCTCTAGAAGAGAACTTTTTTTTACATCAATAATTGTAGAGCGTTTACTCGGAGAGCCGCGCTCGGGATAAATGTTAAACTGTTTCTGAAACTGCGCGCCGGCCGACGGAAGCGAAGTCTGAAACGCCTGAATTGCCGGAAAGAAATCTCCGATCCGCAGGCGAGATTGTGTGTATTCATAATCATGCACTAAAGAAGAATCGGTTCGCTGCATCGGTTGCTCTTCAAATTCTTTAAAATTTGCAGTGGATTCGAAGGTAAAATAATTCAGATTCTGTACAAACTCGAAAAGGCCCTCTTTGGGCTCATCCTTGTTATTGTATGAGGTTGTTTTCGACTGGGTTTTAAGGCCTCCGAGTAGTGAAAAATTAAAGTACCCGGAGTAATCTTTGTTGTACAGAGACAAGCCGGCTTTGCTGCGTTTTATTGTCATCGGAAAGTCTTTTACTGACCGCATAACATTGGGAATAAGTAAAGTCAGCTGAAGTTCTCTGTCGGAGTACGTTGAAGTTATGCCGACCCGATCGAGATCGTCGAGGCTTAAAGTTTCATCGGTGCGAAGAAATTTGTTTATTCTTTTAATTTTTTCTTCAAGCAGAAACGCGTCAAGAATTTTGACTAAAGCAGGTCCATTGACACCATTAACTTTGCCGGTCGGATCTAAATCAGCGGGAATTTCACCAATTATTATTTGGTCGACGACAATATTCAACGTAACCCACTCGGCGCGGGCTGACAGCGAAAAGAACAGGACTGAGATCAGTGCCCCGAAAAGGGCTTTATTTTTCATCGTTAATTTCGATAACCGCTGGCTTCTTCTTTAAATCAAAAAGCAGATCGCTTTTGAAAATGTAGGTACGATCGCTTCCGGCCAAAATATTTCCGGCATCCCAGTCTTTAATATTAACTTCGTTCAGAACGATAGATT
>JAYVIY010000196.1:0-1512 GCA_043769795.1 Pseudobdellovibrio sp.
AATATTGAAAGAAAGACTAAAAGCGCTTCTTTACAAATTGAGGTCAAGCCTGTGGTCGATGCAAACAAAGTCGAAGAGGTCTTTATTGTTAAGTCTACGGCTTCTGAAAATTTTATGAAAGAAACTGAAAAGGCAAACGAAGGCAAGACGACCCATAATGAATAATCTGCGACTGCGTTTTTATTTTAAAATTCTTATGTTCACTCTTTTGTTTTTTGTTGCCTGCGGCTTTCAAACGAGCTTTTGGCCCAATATAATTACTTTTATTCCGAGTCCGCAAGTCTGGCTGATTATCATCATTTTCATGACCGTCCGGTGGACGCCTCTGTTCACAATTTTTTATATTTATTTTCTGGGTTATTGCCTGACCCGTTTTTCAGAAATTCCGCTCAAAATGATCTGGACTACTTCACTAGTCATGTTTTCGTCGCTCTTATTCGTCAAAAATCGCATCCAGCTGACCGGAGCTTTTTCGTTTATCATTCTGACACTCTTCGGAAGCTTCATTTTTGAAATCTGTTATTTTTATTTTTCAGATATCCTAGAAGCCATTCCCACTTCATTTATGCCTATAGAAAGGTTGCTGCAAATTCTGGTTAATTTTGTTTTCTGCTATCCGATGTATTTCATGCTGGATAAATTCGACATTCTTCTTTTCGATGATAACGAATGGCGGCGCTCGTCAAAGGACTTCCGCGAGGTTCCGAATGAGTGATTACATCAGCAACCCCGATGAGGCCAAAGAGTTTCAGAGCCGCTACAAGTCTTTATCTGTTTTTATAATTCTGACGTTTCTGGTTTTTGTTTTAAGGCTGATGTGGCTGCAGATCGTGCAAGGAAATGAGTTGCGCCAGTTCTCTGAAAACAACCGGATCAAGCAGAATAAAATCTCGGCCCCCCGTGGCTTGATTCTGGACCGCGATGGCAAAGCCTTGGTTGAAAATCTTCCGGGCTTCGAAGTCATTATCTCTCCGCAATACGTAGAAAACTTAAAATCCCTCTCTGAAGTTGTGGGCCCCATACTGGACATCGAGCCTGAAAAAATTATTGAACGATTCAGACGCAGCAAAAGAATTAACGGCGCTTTTTCCACTATTCGTCTGAAAGATAATCTTTCCCGCGAAGAGGTTTTCCGATTAAAACGAATTAGGCTCGATACGCCGGGACTTGAAATCAGAGAATCCATTATCCGCCACTACCCGCTTCACGAAAATGGGGCGCAAATTTTCGGGTACGTTGGTGAAATTTCCAAACTGGAAATCAATAAATTAAATGACAAATTTAAAAATTCGCTGGTCTTTGAACAGGGCGATATCGTTGGAAAAAGCGGGCTTGAAGAAAATCTTGAAGAAAAAATTCGTGGTAAAGACGGAGTCAGTTTCGTTCAGGTCGATGCGCACGGCCGAAAAACCATCACCGAAATTCCGAATATTTACGGCGAGCAGATCGTCGACCTTGACCCGCTTCATGGCAACAGCGCCTACTTGACCATTGATCGTGATATACAGGAAG
>JAYVIY010000197.1:0-4195 GCA_043769795.1 Pseudobdellovibrio sp.
ACCCAACTTAACATGAATGTTTCGGCTTTGAATCCGGCTGACTATGCTGCCTACAAATGGAAAATGGGTTCTACGTTGAAAATGAACTGCTTTGATAAAATTGGTTACAGCGAAGAAGTCAGTGGAGAACTTCCGATCGTTAAAGATATCGGAAATATTCCGGATGGAGGCATCACCCTTTGTGCTGTGGCAAAAGACAACTCAGGCCACTGGCAAAGTTTTGAAGACCCGACTATAATCAACTGGACTAAATCTAAGTCTCCTGTCGCAATCGTCAAAGATCACCCGGTGGGCGTGTCGGAACAAACAGATTTGAAAATGCCGGTCACCTCAAACAACCCGTCCGACTTTGCCGCTTACCGCTGGAAAATCGGAGCCACTCCGGAAATGAATTGCACCGCTGAACAAAATTACAGTAAGGAAATAGACGGCAAACTTCCGATCATTACTGCTATCGGACCTATTCCTGACGGAGGAATAACTTTATGTGCACTTGCTAAAAATAAGCAAGGCACTTGGCAGCCGCTGAATTCACCTACGATTATTAACTGGGATAAAAAACGAGGTTACGAGCTCTTTAGGTTGAATGTGAGTGTTTTGTTTGATTTCGACGAAGACATTCTGCAAAAACGTTCTTACAGTGAACTTGAAAAAATAAATACTCATCTTAAAAAGAAACCTTACACTTTACTTATTGTTGAAGGTCACACTGATAACATCGGAACTGACGCCTACAACATGGATTTATCTAAGCGCCGTGCTAATCGAGTCATGAATCACATGATAAAAACCTTCGGCATAGAAAAGAAGAAAGTAAAAACCGCTTACAAAGGCGAGAAAATCCCGGTTGATACCAATGACACAAAAGAAGGTCGCGAAAATAACCGAAGGGTTGAATTTAAGATTTACAGAAAGTAAAAATGATTTCAGGATCTTTCTAACCCTATTTAATTATGGGGATTAGGTACGGCGTACATTTGCAGTTGCATTTGTTGGTGCACTCGACAGGACTCGAACCTGTAACCCTTCGGTTCGAAGCCGAATATTCTATCCATTGAACTACGAGTGCACATTTTTTTTAAACTTAAAAAGACATTAAATTATTCATTCCACCAAATCAACTTGTTAGGAACACTATTTTCGAGCTTTTTTGTATTTCGACCGCTTTGCCCGTAACCAAACTGAGGAATTAGGCTGGCTTTTAAATGAGCAATTGCTTTAAGCAGCCCCTCCTCGAAATCATTGTTCTTAAATGAAACCTGAAGAATTTTGAGCAGTTCCTGATCGATTTGAAGCATTCTGTCAAATTCAATACGAGGGTCGTGATACAAAACAATTTGTCTTTCCATAACAGAAATATAAAGCAGAAGCGCATTCGGAGATTTCAGCTGATGCAGTTGATGCTTATAGAAAATGCGTTCGGCCCTTTCCTGAACCTGGCGGTTACGCTCGGGTTTAGCTATGAAAAATCGATCGACCCAATCTGATTTATCAAGCAGCGCTCCACAGAGCACAGCCAGAAACGGACTGGCAATATAATAAGGCATCGACGACATATAGGAATCATGCAGATAGGTTGCGAAAGTAAAGTCGATCATCCCAATAAATAAGATCAGAAACAGAAGTGAAAGCACCCAGCCGATATGTTCCACATAAGATGATTTCTTAGCAATAACCGGTAAAAATTCAAAATCCACATGCTGTTCGAAATCAGCGATGGCCTCTTCAATCTTGTGAGATTTGATTTTCTTTTTTAACTTCATCGTTCACCAACCGCCACTGGCGCCGCCGCCTGAAGATTTACCGCCGCCACCGGACCAACTTCCGCCGCCGCCTCCACCACCGCCACCACGCATCATCGAGAACAGTATATAAAGTGCAAGGCTCGGGTTGAAAATAAAAAGAAGAATCCAGATTCCGACGATTAAAAAAATTATCCAAGAACCGCCAGATTTTTTGTCTGATTTTTCTGCGGCGGCCAGTTGCTCTTGATTCAGGCGGGCATCTGGGTTTCCGATATAGGTTTGAATTGCTGCTACACCTTGCAGTACGCCAAGACTAAACTCTTTCCTTTGGAAATAGGGTTTCACGACGTCAGAAATAATTCTCTTCGCAATAACATCAGGGATGTCACCCTCAAGCCCCTGCCCCACTTCAATGCGCATTCGCTTTTCAGTCGGAGCGATGAGAAAAAGTAGACCCTTGTCGGTTTTTTCATCGCCAAGTTTCCACTGATCAAATATTTTTATGGCTGCGCTTTCGATTTCTTCACCCTGAAGAGATTTAGTAATGTAAACCTGAATTTGTACTCTTTGCTCCTGATTCAATCTTTGAAGAGATTGCGCCAACTGAGATTTCGTATTTTCATTTAGCAGGCCGACCTCATCGATAACCGGTCCACTTAGCGAAGGAATTTCAAACGAGAACGCCTGCGGCCCGATTCCGAGCCAACAGGTAAAGACAAATAAAAGTGCGAAAAGTCTTAAATTCACTTATTAAAATTTAACTTCTGGCGCTTTTTCGATTTTAGTTTTTTCGTCAGCAGATACATCCCACTGAGGCATTTTTTCAAAGTGGAACATCATTGAATTGGTCCAACTGGTAGGAATAACCATCACGAGATTATTAAAAGCTTTGATCGTATCGATATAACGATTTCGCGCCACTGTAATGCGGTTTTCTGTTCCCTCAAGTTGAGCCTGCAAATCTCTGAAGCCGGTGTCTGCCTTCAGTTGAGGGTAATTCTCTGAAATAACCATTAATTTTCCGAGTGCGGCGGATAATTCACCCTGAGCTTTGCGGTAAGTTTCTAGTTTTTCAGGCGTCAGATTTTTCGGATCGATAGTGACCTGAGTTGCTTTTGCGCGGGCCTCAACAACTCCAGTGAGGGTATCTTTTTCATGTTTTGCGTAACCTGAAACAACATTAACCAGGTTCGGCACGAGGTCGGCTCTACGTTTATACTGATTTGTAATTTCGGCCAAAGCCGCATCAACTTCATTTTTTTGGGTAGGGATAGATTGAATTCCACACGACGTTAAAAATAACAGGGCTGCTAAAGACAATAATAAGTTTTTCATTGAAAACCTCCGAGTGAAACGACTTTAACCAAATTACCCTCGACGTACAACGAGGATTTTATGACCCTAAGTGCTGAGCTTGAACTTCAGAATTTCTTCAGCTGAGTCCAGAGTGCGCAAAGCGTAATGGGCTTTTAGAATTTCAATCTGCTCAGGTGTAACGTCAGCAACACGGCCCAGTCTGCGCAGGCGATCCTGATAAATCTGGTACAAGCAAAGGGCTCCGGCCACTGAGATGTTGAAGCTCTGAACAAAGCCGGGCATTGGTATGATCACTCGCTCGTCAGCGGCCTCCATAATTTCCTTAGAGGCTCCGCTTTTTTCGTTACCGAGAACTAAGGCTAGCGGACTTGAAAAATCAATTTCATGAATCGGTTTTGCAGCTTCAAGAGAAGTGACACAAATTCGAATATTATTATCTTTTGCGTATTTGATAAACTCTTTTGTTGATTTCCATTTTTTGGCTTCAACCCATTTATCTGCACCTTGAGTAACCCGATTGGCTTCCTTGAATTTTTCAAAAGTTTCAATAATATGAAAATTTGAAAACCCCAGGCCTTCGGCGGTTCGCATAACGGCACTGATATTACCGCGGTCATAAATACTTTCAAGCACCACTGAAATGTCGAAACATCTTTCACTGGCCACACGATTAATTTTCAGCTGTCGCTCGGGAGTTAACAACGGGAATACATGCGTCATCACGTCATCAGGAGAAACCTTGAGCCTATCGTTCAACAATTTAATTTCAGAACTGAGCGGAAACATTAAAAACCAGATCTTGCCAAGTCACGGGCAATATTCTTTTGATGAGCCTCTAAGGTGCCGCCGCCAATTTCAAGAAGCTTAGCATCTCGCCAAAGTCTTTCAACATGGTACTCACCCACATAACCGAAGCCGCCCAAAACCTGAATGGCCCGATCGGCAATATTCTTACTCATGGTGGTCGCCACTAATTTAGCACCGTCGGAATCAAGCCGATTTCCTTCTTTTGTTAAATCCAGTTTTCTGGCCGTGTCGTAAACATAGGTCTGTGCCGATCTGAATTCAGCGTATGACTCAGCAATGTATTTTTGAATCTGTCCGAAGGAGTTTATTGGTTTACCGAAAGCATT
>JAYVIY010000198.1:0-10952 GCA_043769795.1 Pseudobdellovibrio sp.
GCCCTGTTCGGTAGGCTTCACTCGACGTCGGCGGTGAAATGTCATCCACAGATTAAAAATCCATTTACGAAAGAAATAGCTCAAGATTGCCAAATCAAAAACGTTCGAGCGTCGAGAATGGAAAAAATTGTTTTTAAATCTCTGAAGCAGCTACTGAACGATCCAAAGCTCATTAAAAAATGGGTTGCGATTTATGGTAATCACCAATTCGCTCATTTAATCTTGCTCGACCACACCATATGTCACATTCGTGAAACCATTGATTGCATTCGTAGAATTCCCACCAAGATAGGCTCCTCGAATCAGCTCAGCAATATGACCAGCTGAATAGCTTGCATCGAAATCATAATCATAAACTTCCATGGCTAGATTACCTTGAATCATTTTTGATGTACCCGAGGTTAAATTGATCACTTTCCACGTTCTCTGTCCGGGCTTTTTTATTGAGATTGCAGTAACCAAGTAGGTTCCTTTTACAAAACCTTCGGTACTGCTTATCCAAACACCATCGGCATTCAAAGTCAGACTTTGTTCCTGATAGGGGGTGCCGCCAAAGGTTCCACTGAATCTTACTTCGGTTCCCGGTACACCCGTCATAATGATATGTCCCGGAATGCTTGGTGTGTGAAGCCGTGGAAATTCAAACGTGAACTTTTGCTCTGAAGTCGGAATAAGCCCACCAGCTAAAACATCGCTTTGAAAATAAGTTTTGGCTCCAGCATTAAAAATCCGGGTCATATCATTTTTAGAAATACGAATCATAATTTGCGCCAAATTGTCTGATGCAACCGGAATTCCTACGGCGGCATGCCCCATAAGATAGTTCACTCTTGTTTCGACGCTGATTCCTTGGTTTTCTAATTTTTTTATAAAGCGATATTGATCCACCCAGGGACAAATCACATCGTGCGATCCAACTTCTAAGTAAAGTTGAGTGCCCATGTCTTTTAATCCCGCAAGCATATATGGACTTGAAATATTCAGTCGATTTTCAAACTCCAATGGATCCTTGGACCCAGCAAGAATGTGAAGGTGCGCTTCCGCTCGCGTAAATCCTTGCATTCCCGCAAATGGATAACGAAAATCCTTTTTCCAAGTGTCGGTCAGACCAATTGACCATTCAGCTATATTCAATAGCTGTGAAATTGTAGAGCCCGTCAACTTCGTGGCATTGGAAAAATCAACCATCGGAACCGATGCGTACGCGGCCACAATTTTGTAAGGATACTTTTCTGGATTCGAAGCCATCGACAATGTAGTTATGCCTCCGCGCGATCCTCCGAACATCATGATCCTTTGTGGATCGCCGCCAAAATTATCGGCCACTTTCTGAATGATCGCATTAAACGAAGCGCGCGCTTTTGGATTAGCGGTTAGCGAGGCCACTCCGCCGCCGCCATTCCACTCGATACCAATGAATGGAACTTGTGAATTTTTCCAAGCTTTACCCATTGTTTTCGCGATAACTTTGCCCTCGGTCAAAAGATTCGATCGCAAGTCATAATATCCATTGATCAGAATGGGGTATTTACCGCGTTGATCGGACTGTTTCCAATTCGGCGGAATAAAAAGAGTGATCAGATTGTCTTCGCTGATTAAAGCGTGCATCAGTTGAATGGAACCTTTTGATTGCTCCAACTTGTTTCGCGCAATGGACCAATCTTGAAACGATACCGGTTTACGCAATTCAACTGCAACCCCAGTTTCTGCACAAATTGTTTTTGACCACGTCCGAAACTCTTCATCTGGAATGCTGGCAACATCAAATTTATCAGCAATGTATTTGTTAATGCTTGGCAGAAAACCATAATTATATAACCGACGTGTACTGCTCGCATCTGGATTAGCTAAAACAAGTGAATCGACTGCTTTCTCAACAAAGCCACCCACGGCATTGGACCAATGGGTCGGAAGCGGAAATTCAAATGCAGTATCATTACAAGCGACAAGTGGAATGCTAGAAGCGCTGCCACCTGCTGACGAGGCTCCTAGCATGTCTCCAGTTGGAGGCACTACAACATAACCATCGACAAGGCCACCTGTCGATGACAAATTTTTGTCGCTTTGTATCCCCTGGGCGCAGTTAATTAAAAATACCGGCACCCCAAAAGAAGCCAGGATTAACAATGATAGGAAAATTTTTCTCGAAATTTTCGGTCGTCTGCTTGCAATGGAACGAGCTGAATGAGAGGCCCTTTTAAGAAACGAGAATATCAAAGTAACCCCCCTTCTTAACATCGGCAGAATTTTACATAAACGAAAGCCTCAGTTGTTTATTTTCTCATTTTAAGACACATTCGAATTCTCGGTTTAAGGCGCTTGGGTAACTTTTATTTCTGTGCAATTCGTAATCGTCTCAAAATGAAAAAAACCTAAACAATTTTAGATTATATTCCGATAAATCCAATTCAAAGGGGAAATTATGAAAAAATATTTCACTGCGATTCTGATTCTTGCTAACTGCACACTATCTGAAGCTCAACAACTTCCGGCTCCTCCTCATAGCGGCGCGGTCCAACAACAAGCGCCTAAACATTGCCCCGCAGGCTTCGTTCTTGATGGCAACGGAAACTGCGTACGCCTTGAACCTGATCAGCTTGCAAACTAAGGTAAAGCCGCTGAAAAAGTAAAGAAGTTATAAAAGTTATAGGCGTGAGGATTTTTCGCCATTTGACGACCGGTTGGATTGGCTATAAAATAGCAGAAATTAAAATCGCAGTTATTTTTTTTCTAGTCACTAATTAGTAAGCACCATGCCAATCCAGCAAGACGTCACAACCCTGACCAACGCCACAATCAACATTTTGAATATTTAAATAGTAGACGCCGGTTGTTAAGCCACGAACTCCTGATCGAGTCTCATTCAATGAGAATTCAAAAGTTGAACTATTTGAAGGTCGAGCAGCATCACTAATAACAATGTTATTAGTTGCCGAAGTGTCACATTTGTTCTTTGATAGTGTAACTATTCTGGGCGTGGGACCGGAGCCATATCCTTGACCCACTTCAAAAAAAGCTAGTGCTTTTGCCAAAGTTGAATCACCTGCAGCAACAATAATTTTTACGGTCCAAATCATTGAATTCCCTTTCAGACGAGTCGCAAAGTATTCCGTGCGGTCCAGCAGGCTCGTACTTGTCGAGCTGATCCGCGCATATTGTTCCGATGCCATGATTGTATGTAGAGGTGTATCCAAACACTGAAATCCAGCAGGCAATACAAATGGCGGTGGCGCGGTCGTGCAAACACCAGCAACATTTATGTACCCAGTAGCGCAAGTATATTCGCATTTTGGTATTGAACCCAACGGTGCAGAGCACGCACTAACGAGTGTGCGATTTGCATTTGATGGCAATCCGACATCATCACCCGGACATAAAACTGAATTAGCTGGTATAGCGCCTTGGCATTCGAAAACGTCCGCCACACATGCGTTGCCATCATTATGATACCCAACTTCGCAAATGTATTCACATTTAGGAACTGAACCTGCGGGTACAGAGCATGAACTAACTAGAGTGCGATTGGTATTCGTTGTTAAATTGCGATCGTCATCAGGGCAAATTACCGAATGATCTGGGATGTTTCCTTGACAGACGAACGTGGCTGGAATTTGGGTGCAAACTCCGCTAATATTCGTGTAGCCTGTAGCGCAAGTGTATTCACATTTAGCGGCCGAGCATGTGTCCTTCAATGTCCGATCTGTATCCTTAGTTAAATCCTTATCATCTTGTGGGCACAGGTTAGCATCGGGCGGTACGCTGCCTTGGCATGAAAAAACGATCTCTTGGCAGTTGTCGCCGGGATGAATATAATTTTTAACGAGTTGGCGCGGTTGGTTGCATGAATCAATCCACTGCGCCGTTATCTTATGACTGCTACATGCAACAAGGCCCGAGATATCATGATTAAAAATGGAACTTTTAGGGGGCTGGGGTTTGTCATCGAACAACCAATTAAATTCTTTTATCGAAGATAAAAGTTGTCGGTCAGAAAAACGAATTTCGATCACGTAGGCGTTTAAGATTGATTTATTATCGACTGAGATCGAATCTAAAATTGAAGTCGGAGAACTGCCGCTGGGATCCACACAAGTATTCAATTCAGAGGGCAATCTTGCAACATTTACGCCGCCACAGTTTTGAAAGCCGAGAAATAGTGCGCTAGTTAGCGCCGCCAGTAGCAAAAGTCGTTTAGGAGTATAAAGCATATTTCCATCCCCTCATAACCTATCGGTAAACTAAAGAAATACTTAATTTTAAGTCTACGAGGGGCGTTTTAAAAAACGGTCAAAATAAATCAGATATATGCGTACGATTTTGGTACGATATTTGTTAGTAAAGAATGTATTTTTATGAGACAAACCGTACAACCTGAGGTACACCGGCTAAAAGCTTTTCGCTCAGATCCGACTGTCGTTTACTTCCAATTTGGCAATGCTGTTTCAGGACAATTTAATGATATAACTTCACTAGTTTGAGGATTTAGGTGAGCTACTATGTCGTATCCAGCAGGCTCGCCCCAATAAAATATTTTTTCTGGTGTTACAATTTTAGGTTCGCCTAAACTCCGACGAAGAGCACGTACAGTAATACCTTTTTTTAGCTCACGACAAATTAGAATATTATTATAAGAAGCAAGCCTAGGGCGAAGCTCATCGTAAATTAGAAATCCAAGCATAAAGATTGGTGCTAAAAATAAAATTTTTATTTTGTATTTCATTTAATTAATGATTATCCTGCAACTTCAAAATTCTCAATTAAAATCATGCGACGAATCAAAAAAATTCCTTTGCATTCGCAGAAAGTTAAAAGCTACAAATGTTTTTAATACTGACCTCAACAATTGCAATGTCTGAATGAAAAAATGATTCAGGAACAACCCGTTTTACAGGGCTGATTGACTAACGGACAGAGCTTGCCTTTTGCACTTCTGTGGCTGCGGCTTGAATGCTTTTCCACGTTGCAACAGAGGCTCCATCCATTTTTGGCGCCCGGACAATTAGAAAGTCCTTTGTACCTATTAAAATATAATGAGAAAAAAAATCTGGTGATTGACCAATCAGATTCTCTAGAGTTGTTTTCCAACTGGAACTAAGTGCGGTTGGATTTGAAAAAATCCCTTTTAACGATACAGTTTGCCCTGCAATGGAAAAATCGCGTGAACTCGCCCAAACAAATGTATTAGGTCTAAAAACAGATTCAATATCAGCCCAGCCTTCAACATAAACAAATGCGCTAGGTTCTGAATAACGACCTGAATTCCAGTAGCTATAGATAACGCCATTTTGGTCTTTCAAATAGAATGGTAGTTCTCGAGCAATGAGTGGTAGTAAGCCTGGGGCTGATTCAAAATGAACTTCACTTCCAATATCTTGAGCGAGGATTTCTAGCGCCGCCACTATTTTTTGAGTACTATAAAAAGAATAAGTTAGCATTGGCGCAGCAAAAAAAACGAACCCCAATCCTGCAAATATTGAAATTTTATTATTCAGAAATGTTGTCTTAATGGCCAATGTATCCAAACAAATTTGCGCGGATAAAAAGAAACTGGTGATGACAACGAAGATGCCGAGAAGTGCAAATCCGACCTCGCTAAGATTGCGAGGCATAGTATAAAATCTCCGAAATACGACTCCAAAAATTGTTCCGGTAACGATAACTGTTAAAATTAATAGGTATGGCCAATAGCGTAACATTTTAAAATCATATTGATTTACTGTAAATATGTCTAGAATTAAATCTACGTAAAGTACCCAGTATTTAAAACGATAGAATGGGCTTTGTTGAATAGACTACGATTATCAATTGCACTAAATATACCAAAACGTTAGGATTATGGCTTGCGAAGTTACAATTTTAAAATCATATTATTTTTTTATTTTTTTTAGTCCCTCAGGAGGCTTGGTTGAGCAATTCCTATTCAAATAAATTAATTGAAAATGAATTTAGCATTACTGTTGATGATATGGAAAGCGTTAGGTATAGCAGCAGTAAAGAGGCTGAAAAAGCAATGAACCATCGTGACATTAAGATTAAAAATATGCTTTTAAGCTCAATTCCATCATTTGAAAAAATAATTCTCAATATAAAAAATCAAAAAATATCTGTCACAAAATACAATCCTTCTTTAACCACTAATTTAATCCACACCGATGAAAAGTTTGAAGAATTTAATAATAAAAAATACCCTTTAAACTTGCGATTTAAAATTTTATCTACGGATCACGATGCCGTTAAATATTTCGATTTGACGATGGAAAGCCTGCCAACTGCTGCTCAATTTAGTTTCTTAAAGTCACAAATCATCAAAGAAGAAACACACGAAACTGATGTTAAAAGCGATTCAGCAGCTGCAGCTACTTTTTCTGGCCCTATTTCTGTCTTTAAGTATTCTAAATATTTTGGCGTCTACATAGGTGTAAATGCGGAAGCTAGAACTTTAGCAAAAAATAATATTGAAGCTGAACTATTAAAAAGTTTAGATTATATTTTTCCGGAACTTGAGAAAAAATTAAGTGATCCTGCTAAAATTAAAGATATCGGTTTAAATCAAGCCCAGCTCGTCGAGAAAAAGATAAAGAACATGAACACGACAGATGTTTTTAACCCTTATGGTCCGCTCTATGATGAGTACGCCAGAGAGTCCATCAGCATTGGCGATACTAAATTGATTATTCTGTTTTCACCAGATCAAGTAGATGTGAATCAACGTCCAAATTCAATTTTTTTAAACTGGCTAAATGAAATTTTTGCGAAAAGTTTAAAATTAATAAGTAAAACTGAAACACAAACTGATAAAAGATAAAATAAAGTGTTCTAAAAATTCTTGGTTGGAACAGGGTGATCGGGAATGACCTGCCCTTACGAGTTAGTCCACTTCATAGCGACCACACAGCAGTTTAAATTAAAACCACCAGCACCAGAAGTTTTACAACCAGACCGCCGAACTTCAATTTAATAGAAACATTTTTGAAATATACATTAATTTTACTATTTTTCGAGAGACGGAATGCTTTGAGGCCACATGTATCTGAATAATCCAGTTAAAGGTGCATTCGTACGATATCTTGGTTCGGCACGCATTCCGTAGTTTGCTAATGCTTGAATTCGCTCTTGAAGTAAAGTTATATGAGCTGTTCTATCTGCGCCTGTTGGCGCAAAATAATCATAATAGAGGCTTGATGTTTGCATTCCCATTCGCCCAGAAAAAACATCTGTCATAAAATTTACTGGGCCATCAGGTACTGATCCTGATTCAGAAACATTCACGGAGGGAAATAAAAACCACCATGCATCAGTTCGAGGATTTACATGATTGTAAACATCAACCTCTTGCCATGATCTTGGAATTGTAGAAAGATCTGTTTGCAAAGCACCTTGATTAATTTGTCGAATTAAAATGTAAGGCTGCCCGGATGAATCCTGTCTAACAGCCCATGGATAATCTAAGAATAATTTTCCCGCTCCGCCCATCCATTTTTCCAAAGCATCCATTACAAAATTTACTTTTCTATTTTCCTCTGTTGAACCACCAGTTCTTAAGGTAGCAGATAAACCTACTGATTTCATAAGAGCCAACGTTTGGGCCATATATGCAGAGCCTAAATTCCAAAAAACTCCCCAACCGCTACCCTGGTCACCATATGGTCTTTGATCCCAAGTAATCCACCGAACAACGCTACCCAAATTTTTATATCCAGCTTGACCGGCGCTAACTGGCGTTTGCGGAATCTTTGATAAGACTAAATCATATTCTTTCACTAAAAATTCTCTGAGCGTTTTTTCAGTTAATTCTCTATTGTAAGTGCCCAACTTAGAAGCGGTTTTCCAAGACATAGTTAGGTTAGACCACTCACCAACCGTACCACGATCAGTCCATTTTCCTAATGGCTCATCTATGCCAGCTGTGATGCCGCCAGAATCAAAAGCTCGGCCAGTTGACATCAGCTGAGTCGTAGATATTGCTTCAGTAGTAATGTGTTCATGCATTTGCGCAAATACCGGATGCGCAAATAGTATTGCGCCATAGGCAGCATCAAGTCTGAAATTATGTTGACCTTCGGGTGACCATCCGGCCCAAGGATGAGGTTGATTATTTAACAAACCCTCATATTGGCCAAGCGGATAACTGCCGCCATACGTATCTATATGCCAAAAAAGATTATTTTGATAAATTGGGTCTTCAGAGCCATTAGAAGGAAGATTGCCATAATAGCTTTGCTTAATTCCAATTTTTCCAATTCCAACCGGTAAAATTGGACCACCTTGTGTTGTTGAAATCATGTTAAATGGCTTCAGATCCCTTAAATCGCTAGGCCTATATGTCGGATAATTTGCATAGTTTCTAATTAAGTTCCACATCAAATCGTAGTTTAAAGTTCCATCATGAGGACGTTTACCCATAGGCTCTGCCATGTACATTTGCAAAAATTCTCCAGGAACAACAGACCTTGCGTGGCCTCTGATTCCGCCGGGTCCATTCCTGCGGGGTAGGCCACCGTAGGCTCCTGGTTCAAATTCAAACCCCATTTGCTGACTCATCCACCAGTTATCTCCAAAATTATTACCCGTCAGCAGCTCTGGGTCTTTAGTTGCTGAGCCAGGGTTGAAAGGATCTGGCATCAGTTTTAATGCTTCATTATATGTTTTAGCTTTTAATGGCATTGCGTAAGGATGGCCATTAGACATATCTGTGTTAGTAGAAGAATAATTAAATTCAGAACCGTTCGTTGCACTTCTTCTCTTCGGTCCTGCAGAAATCCAATTGATTTTATTTCTAGGAATTAAGTCTCTATTTTTTACAGAACTAACTTGCAAAGGAGCTCCGAAAAATTCTACGTAGGCAGCGCCTGCCGGAACCCATGGCTTAACGATTTTATCCGCTCCAAGCAAATCAGTTAAAGTGCCATTTATAATCAAGCTTGGAATTTGTAAATAATCAGGTCTGTTAATTGCTTGCCCATCATTCATTTGAATTACTTTTAATTTCCGACCATCAGCTGTCTCAATCCGTATCTTATGCGCTGGCGCATAAGTTCTTCTTCCGCGGGGATCACCAAAAAGTCCTGCTCTAAGATCTATAGCGTGTTGCATGATAACAACAGCATATGATGGTTCTTTATAAATGCCACCTATGTCTATTTGTATTAATTTTGCACCGAATATTATTCCACCAAGTATTGGAAGTGGTACGCTTGGGTAAGTTGAATACTCAGTCCATCCTTTACAGTCTTCTGATAATGCAGTATCTGCAAAGCTATCGACTCGAATAAATTTTGTTAAAAGCATTGCGGGCTGAACATCTACAGCAGCTCCTGACGAGTGATCTTCTATGATAATACGAACAGGTGAATCGCTAATACTACTAATAGGTGTAATAGGCGCTATTTCAGCTAAAGGCGTTTTACCTTCGCTAGACATTTCAGTAATGTGAGAAATATGAGAATTAAAATTCGAAGAACAGTTCTGAAAGCAAATCAATACAAAAAATGTCGCTATCGAAAGTATTAATTTCATATATTCCTTATCGGACGTGTTTAAATTAAATCCACAGTAAATGTTTCCACAGAGCAATTCTGTCAGTAGTTAATTGCACAGCGACTTTGTCAGGCTTGAGGAGTCATTGAGCAGTCAATTTTTGCTTATAAATTCAGGGATTTGGCCTCGATTGTTTCATTTTGAAGCATTTTAAAAGGAGACAAATGTGACCGCTGAAAATCAGCTTAATCTCGATATAGTCCAGAAACTTTTTTAGAAAAAAATTACTTTTTAAGTGGCTAGGCAAGTGTTCGGCGTTTCAGAACGAACCATTTATCGCTATTTAAAAGATTTTGCTTTGCTGGGAGTTGGATCTTTATCCCATGGCAATGCTCGCAAAGCCCCTGTTAATAAAACGACTCCAGAGGATATTGAAAAAGCCAAAGCACTGATGAAAGAGAAATATATTGATTTTAACATGACCCATGCGGCGGAGAAATTAAGTAAAAATGAAGGAGTCAAAATCCATAGGGAAACCTTTCGCTAGGCGTGCCATGAGATAAATTTAGTTATAAATGCTAAAGGTAGAAAAAAGAACGTTCGTAAGCTGCGCACAAGAATCGCGCAGGCTGGCATTTTTCTGCAAATGGATGGCAGTCCTAATCGCTGATTCAATAACGAAGTGAGCTGCGTAATTGGCGCAATTGACGATGCAAGTAATGAGAACTAATTCAGCGAATTTTTTGAATCTGAAACAACCGTAGGCTGTTGAGAGGTATTACGAAAGATCATTGAAAAAAAGGCTTGTTTAGTATTTTATTTGTTAATCGCGCCGAAATTTTTGGCGGTCCCAAGCGAGTTCATTTTAGTCAGATGATTCGAACACAAGGCTAAGCCAAAATCGAATACTAGGCGTCTTATAGGATTGCTTTCTTGACTGAGTTATCATTCTTAGTAAATCATGAAAATACATGAATCAAAAAGTCTTTATCTTTTTATTGATAATTATCATAGGTCTTGCATCTATCTTTATGGTCTTTCACAAGGACAAATCAGTCGTTCCGGATAAATTTGAAGTCAATGGATGGTACATTGTTGCTCCAAATGGCTGGGATATTTGGAAGGAGGATTCGCTTGAGTGTGTACTTATGGCCCCCAGCCGTATCAACTACCATGCTGATTCAAACTCTCAAGCCGTTTCAATATATTACAATTCAAGACCGTGGCCGCATTCCAATCTTGAAGCGGCATTGGAAGAGGTCAAAAATACTGCTAAAGCATCAGAAGTTGAGATTGTTGAATTAGCAAAAAAAAAGTGGCTGATATCTAAAAGTATTATTGGAAATCAAGATCGCTATTTTGCGCGGACCATTGCAGGTGTCGAATTTCCGTGATTTGTACCAGGCGATTTCCTGATTGTGTACCACCCTTAAATTCTTAAGCAGCGGTTATTGATTTGCAATTTCCACTGGTAC
>JAYVIY010000199.1:0-4190 GCA_043769795.1 Pseudobdellovibrio sp.
TTTCCTTCGGTACGCGGTGATGAAGAAAATGCGGAAGACATCGAAGAAGAGCGGCGATTAGCCTATGTGGGTATGACCCGCGCCCGCGAAAAACTCTGGATGACTCATACAAAAATGAGGCGCGTCTGGGGGCAAGAGCAAATGAATCCGCCATCGCGATTCCTGCGCGAAATTCCGAAAGAATTGACTCAATTCTCATCAGCAGCCGGCGGCACGTCACAGACCCCACGCTTCATGTCGAATATGAAGCGTGCCCCAGACTTTAATGAATACGCCCAAGCCAGTTACAGTGATGACGATTACTCTCAGGTAACTCCACAGGTTTCAAAAGGCAGCGGCTACGATAAAGGACAGCGAGTACGACATCCCACTTTTGGAGTGGGCTCAATTTTTTCTACCGAAGGCGCCGGCGATTCACTGAAAATAAGTGTGCTCTTTCAGGATAATACGATTAAAAAATTTGTTGCCAAGTATGCCCGCCTAGAAAAGGTCTGAATCTATGCAGCGGGCTTTGGGATTTATATATGTACTTCTCGCTGGAATCGGATTTGGTTTTTTAGGCATCTTCGGACGTCTGGCCTACCAGAGCGGCCTCAGCGTGGGCGAGCTGCTGACCTTCAGATTTACGTTGGCCGCGATTATTCTCTTTGCCGGATTATTGCTTTTTAAGCCTAAGTATCTTTTATTGAACTTAAAACAAATCCTGATCTCAGGTGGTTTGGGTGTTTTCGGCTACGCCGTTTTTTCTACTCTCTATTTTAAATCTCTCGAAGGAATTTCAGTAGCTTTAGCCGCTTTGTTACTTTTTACTTTTCCAATCTTTGTAAGCCTTGGCTCACACTTCATTTTTAAAGAAAAAATGCCACGTCGCCAGATTCTAAGTCTTATTCTGGCATGTATCGGATTAATTATTTTGCTATGGGGGCCGCTGGTTGTAGATTCACTCGCTTCAGTTATTTTTGCTATCACCGCAGCCATGGCCTACTCGGTTTACGTGCTTCTTAGCGGGCGCTACCAACAGAAAGTAGCACCTTTGAGCTCAAGTCTTTATGTTATTACTTCCGCTGCCATTGCGCTTTTTGCCTACCATCAGCCGAGTTTTTCAAGAATACCCCTGCTCACTTCTTATCAGCTCTCTATTATTTTTGGTATTGCGTTGGTTTCAACTATCGGCCCTTTGACTTTATTTCTGGCCGGACTACAGAAGCTATCAAGTGCAAAAGCTTCAATCATTGTCATGGTCGAACCCGTCGTTGCGGCTATCGCCGCCTGGGTCCTATTGGGTGAACAACTGTCATTGCAGCACTTAATCGGCGCGGGCCTCGTGATGCTTGCACTTTTTTTGAATGCGCTTAAGAATTTTTAGAATTTTTTAATGCGTTCCATTCATCTAAATAATTTTCATAATCAACGGGCTTAATTATACTTTCTGCTTCGGGGTTGAGATATTCAGAATTGACGCCGTCCCAGCCAGTATATTTCCTACCCTTGGCTGAGGCCTCGGTTTCAAATTGCGGCGTATAATAAACTTTTCCGCCGCCATCCGGAATATCCAGCGACAGTGTCGGCATGGCTAAGCCTGACAAATGCCCCCAAAGTTCTTTTTGAATCGAAAGCGAATCCTCAATGCTCGTTCGCAGATAATCCGTTCCAATGGAAGGATCACACTGAAACATATAATAAGGTTTTGCGCGTAAATATAAAAGCCGTCTTGATAAAGCCTGAACCACTGCCGCATGGTTATTTACACCGTTGAGCAAAACCATCTGATTCATTACCGGAATTCCGTTATCCACAAATTTTTCAACTGCCATTGCCGCTTCAGAAGTTAATTCTTTCGGATGATTAAAGTGCGTCATCAAAAATACAGGTTTTGCCTTTTTTAAAATCTTTACTAAATCCTCGGTCACACGCATCGGCGCAACCACCGGCATTCGGGTACCAATTCTTATGATTTCGACATGGTCAATTTTTCTTAAAGCAGTTAAAACCCGATCTAGTTGTGAATCTGAAACGGTTAAAGGGTCTCCGCCCGAAAGAATAACCTCACGAATGCCGGTAGATTTTTTTATATACTGAATCGCGTCTTCAAACTCATCCTGTCCGATAAAGGCCTGATCATTTCCGGTAAAATGCTTGCGTGTGCAATATCGGCAATAAACGCTACAGATATCAGTTATCAGAAAGAGTACTCGGTCTGAGTAACGATGAATAATCCGAGCTGTTGGCTGATTCGATTTCTTAGTTTCACCTAAGGGGTCATGCTGAGATTGTTTTTCGTCGAACAGTTCCTTTGCGTGCGGTGCCAAAATTCTTCTGATCGGATCAAGAGGATTAGTTTTTGAAGCCAAAGACGCGTAGTACGGAGTCGTGCGAATATTGAAAATTTCAGAACCCTTTCTGAACGCCACGATTTCAGATTCAGCCAATTCGAACTGCGCAGAAAAGTCTTTTTCTGTTTTCAGGGATGAGCGCAACTGCCAGGCCCAATCAAACCATAGAGCTGGATCGATTTCTTTAGGATTCGGAGCCGCAGTAAATATAAACTTCATAATTGATGTATATACCACTGGCGCTTTTTGCGCACCCAAATTTCCGCTAATTTTTGTAAGCATTTGTTTTAACTGAGTATTTAGATAATTCTCAATTTAGGGCACTAGCAGTTCGACAGCCATTTCATAATGAAACACCTGCCAAATTAAGAATTAATTAACAAAAACAGCAGGTTAATTATCATGTCTCAATCTGAGATATGGTCCGGCCTTCGCTTTAAGTAATAGTGAAATAAAAGAAAAGACCCGGATGGTCTTTATAAATGGAGGATTTATGAAACAGTTATCAAGTCAAAAGTGGATTTTATCAACACTGCTCTTTGCTGCACTCGGAAGCCAATATTATTTTTCGACAAGTTCGAAAGATGCTGGCGTATTCGAAATGTCGCAGTTAGCAGCTGCCCCTGAACAAGCTATTATAGATGTGGCCGCAGCGCTCGATAGATCTCGACCGCCGGCAGACACCGCTCCCGCAGTAGTAGTTCCGGCCAGTGGCGACAGATCCGTACGACAAAGAACTGAAGGCGTAAATCCCGCAGCCCCTTGCGCCGATTGTGTTACTTTAACAAAGGCCGAGGCCGATAAATTACGTAAAATATTAATTGAAGTGACCGGTAAAAAAGCTGTAAAAGCCGAAGTTGAGATTGCAGAAACCGCTGCCGAAAAAATGAAACGATTACGGGAAGAACGCGAAGACAAGCGCCGTGAAGAAAAATTAGCAAAAGAGGAAAAGAAACGCGAAGTCGAATTAGCGAAAGCTGAAAAGAAAAAAGATGAGCAAGACCTACGTGATGAAAGATTCAGAACTGATTTCGAAAGAATGTCTTCTCGTTGCAGCGACGTAGATTGCCAAGCATCAAGCCTAGCGATGGCTTTAAATCGGTATTCGGATAAATCGAGAATGGTCAGCCAAAAAGTAGTTAGCGAAGTTTTCGCTGAACATATCGCAAAAGACTTAAAAGACGGCTTAAAAGATGACAGCAAATCTGCCGGCGCCGCACTGGAAACACTCATGGCTGAATTGCCAGCTGCTTACAGAAGTTTAAAAACGAAAACAATTGATATAGCTAAAGCGATAACTGCACCTAAAGCAATTGAAGCCAATGCTAGCTTCAAACAGGCTGAAAACTTTAGAAAAGCCAACAAGCTCACTGAATCAAATGCGGCCTTTGCCCGAGGCAATGAACAAAAAGTCGAACTGGAAAATATGTTAAAGAGCCAGTACGAAGCAATTCATGATGGCACCGAGCGATCAGAAGACAAAACCACTTATACTTACTACAACGTCAATTATGCGAAACCCGCAAGCCAGTGGTTAGCAGACATCATGACTCTGAATACATTCTCGACTGGTACTACAGATTCAACTGCAGTTGCAGTGGCTGCCGGAACGACCACACGCGGAACAGTTCGCGGCGGCAATGGAGCAACGATTGTTGGCAATCCGATAGTGAACACCTTAGGAGTGCAAGGCACCGCTACCAATCAGGGTTTTCGCGGTCGATCTAATTAAAAGCCAGCAAGTCAACTCAGACAAATAATCAGAACTCCAGCCAGCTCACGGAAATGAGCTGGTTTTTTCAGTTTTAAGCAAAAAAAATCCGGAGGGGTTACCCCCTCCGGCCCTGCTCACCACCG
>JAYVIY010000200.1:0-1510 GCA_043769795.1 Pseudobdellovibrio sp.
GTTTCAAGCTTGCGGTGAATCTGGCTATGATTTTTAAAAAAATCAAACGCTTCCGCAACACTCATCGAGAGAACATCGGCAATACTTTTCTCTTTGAATTTCACATTCAGAGTTTCACGATTATAGCGCTTACCTCCGCAGGTATCACAAGTAACAAACACATCAGATAAAAAATGCATTTCCATTTTAATCTGTCCGTGCCCCAAGCAGGTTTCGCAACGCCCGCCCTTAACATTAAAACTGAAACGGCCCGGCTCAAAGCCGCGCAGCTTAGCTTCCGGAAGGCCCGCAAACAAGTCGCGTATCAAAGGGAGCAATCCCACGTAGGTCGCCGGAGTTGAGCGCGGGGTTCGCCCGATAGGTCGCTGATTTATATCGATCACCTTATCAATCAGATCCATACCTTCAATTTTTTTGTAAGGTGAGGGCACCGCATGGGCCCGAAAAAATTCTTTCGCAAGAATTTTATAAAGAGTATCGAGAATTAACGTGCTCTTGCCGCTTCCCGAAACACCGGTAACGCAGGTAAAGGTTCCGAGTGGAATTTCTAAGTCGACATTTTTAAGATTATTGCCGGTGGCCCCGATGAGCCTAATGCTTTTTCCGCTGCCTTTTCGGCGAACTTTCGGAAGCGCAATTTTTAGCTTTCCCGAAAGATACTGCCCCGTCAGCGAATTAGCATCGTTTTCAATTTCAGCAGGTGTTCCCTGCGACATGAGCTGCCCGCCCAGCTTTCCCGCTCGCGGGCCCAGGTCCACGACGAAATCGGCATAGCGAATGGTGTCTTCATCGTGCTCCACAAGAATAATCGTATTGCCGCGATCTTTCAATTCACCGATAATTTCAAGCAACCTCTGATGGTCTCGCGGATGCAGCCCGATGCTGGGCTCGTCCATCACGTACATACAACCAATCAATGCCGAACCCACCTGTGTAGCCAGACGAATTCGCTGGGCCTCTCCACCCGACAGAGTGCGCGCTGGCCTCGATATAGAAAGGTAAGACGTTCCCACCCGAATCAAAAAATCAAGACGACTTAAGATCTGCTTTAGAATTTTTTCAGAAATTACTTTGTTCTTCGGATTCCATTTAACCTGATTTAAAAAACTTCGAAGCTCAGAAATTGAAAGATCTGAAAGTTCAGCAATATTTTTTTCTTCAATTTTTATACTGAGGGCTTCCAGATTCAAACGGGCGCCCGCACAAACCGGGCACGTCGTTAACACCAATTCTTCAGACTCTTCATCATCAACGGCATCAGTTTCAGATAATTTCTTGCCTTTGTACGTGTATTTTACGTTTTCAAGTTTACGTCCGCCCACTTCTGAATCACTGAATTGCTCTTCTTCAACTAGGTCAGCGGTGCCCAGACCATTACAAGTTCGGCAAGCACCACGGGGATTATTAAAACTAAAAAGCCGCGGCTCTAGTTCAGGAAAACTGAAAGAACAGATCGGACAGGTTGATTTCAAAGAATAATTAATGCGTTCGCCACTTTGCATTTCAATAA
>JAYVIY010000201.1:0-4190 GCA_043769795.1 Pseudobdellovibrio sp.
TTTTTGTCAGAAGTGGACTATCCATATCAGGCCCGCCCCAACGATTTTGTCATCGGAGTCTTTGGTGGTTCAACGGCCATGCATTGGGCTGAGTTTTTAGAAAAGAGCAAGCGCTGGGAAAAACTAGAAATACAAGGGCATCCGAATGCACGCGTCGTCGTATTAAACATGGCGATGGCGGGGTTTCGTCAACCGCAACAACTTAATGTCGCTTCAAAATTTATCGATACTCTTAATTTGATCTTAGTGTTGGATGGCTGGAATGACAGTGTTTTAGATTTGTGCCCAAGCAACCCACCCGAATTGCCGCAATTTTATAATGTACTGTTTGAGCATGAATTGAATCCCGAAGATATTGTTAAACTGCGGGAACTTTCTAAAAAATTTCGCCGTATTTCCGGCTGGCTGGAGAAATCCCTATTTGTAAAAAGTTATTTCGCACATTTAGTTTGGACAATTTATCAGGGGCATTTGCAAAATGAGCAAACCAGGCTGACGGCATCGCCTAGCACGGACTCAAATTCGAAAAGTCCATTGGCACAAGAGTGCGGAGAGCCCCATAACGAACGCATGTTTAAAATCTGGAAAAAATACAGCAGCCAAATGTGGGCTTTAGCCCAATTTTATAAAGTTCCGTTGGTGCATTTATTACAACCGAATCCATTTCTTAAGAATGCAAAGCCTTTAGATGATGAAGAAAAACGAATTGTACATTTTGAAGAAAACAATGATTCAAAAATTAATTCCGGCGGCTACAATGCCGGTGTTTTTCGGAGTTATTATTTGAAAGAACATTTGAAAAACAGCATCGATCTGAGCTTAATATTTAGTAAAGAACAACGTATTACCTATATTGACCAAAATACCCATTTGAATGAATTTGGTTATCAAATTTTATCTGATACTGTTGCTAGAGAATTGAAAACACGCGGAATATTTCAGTGAAATTAATCTTGAATTTTCTTTATCGTTACACGATGAAAGAAAAAATTCTGTTCCTGGTGTTAATCATTGCAATTTGGCCGAGCCTATTTCATATCTGCGATCTTTTGCAGCAGAAAACTCCTAAAAAACTTGCCAGCATTAACAGCAGCGCTTTAATTTCGCCCGTAATTTTGGTTTTTGACCGTGAAGCTTATTTTCCGAAAATTACGTTTCAGGTTTCGTATCTGAATGGGGAGGCTGAAATCATTAATCTCGATAGCCGATTATTTTCTGAGTTTTGGCCCTATCCGGTCAGTGTGATGATTGCACATATTTTTACTGGGCCAACCCGAAGAGAAATTAAAATAAAGGGGCTTGATGCTATTTTTTGTAAAAAACTACTTAAGTCATTTGTGCCGAAGTACGAAGTCTCAACAGTGGCTTATCAGGCCGATTATTTGTTTGAAATGCCGGTTCAACCCGAAATTTTGAGGCATGCATGCCTGCCATAATCAAGTTTACGCGAGTGGCGTTCGCAGTTCATTGTTTGGTGTACTTTGCGACTATTTTTTATGCTCGGGAATTTATATTCAGTATGTCACAACCTTTGGATCCGCTGTTGCTAGAGACTTTTTTGATTCTCGGTGCCATCGCGTGTGTGTTTGTACTTTTTAATCAAATTACAAAATTGGCATTGGTTGTACTCTGGCTTTGTTTCATTGTTGCTTTAAATAAAATTTTTCTTCTGTATGAGCTTTATTACGGCTATATCGGTCTGCTTATTGCCCTTTTAATTCTTTCGCCGTTATCGGGAAATTTGCAGGCAGAAGAAGAATTGTTTTTTAAAAAAATTCAGTGGGTGCTGTTGTTTGTGCTAAGTTTAACCCAGACGGTGTCGGGGTTTTCAAAAATGCTGTTTCCGGGTTGGTTCGATGGTGAAGTGTTTAATATGCTGATGAATACGTATGTTGTGCGGCCGCAATTTAAATTATTTTTCGGGGACCTGTTTGCTGGGTTTGGGTGGATATTTACGCTACTGGTTTTGTTTCTAGAAACAAGTCTGTTTTTTCTTTTTATCTCGCCGAAGTTGCGAAAGTATTCATGGCTTTTTGGTCTCATCCTGCAGTTTTTAATCTTGTTTTCCGTACAACTTTCTCAGATTTCGAGTTTTATGATTATACTATATATTTTTACATGGTCTGGTTATTCTTTTAAGCTGTTTAAACAAAAGGTACGCCTACGCCAATTATGAAGCTCGCTTTTTTTTCAGATAGTTCGGTCGTTTTTATGGCCAAAAACAGAAAATAAATGCTGACCAAAACCAGAGTCGCCGCAAAACCATTGGAGAACCACATGATGTTTTGATTTTGCGGGTTGACATCTGGATGCATAACTAGCGAGTCGTAGCGAAGGGCGCCAGCCACCAGACCACGTCGATAAAGATCAGCATTTGAACAATCATCTCAGCGGGATGAATTCTAAGACTGACGGTCAGATCAAAGCTTTGGTCTCGATGATAAGTCTCTGGCTTGCATGGCTTGGTATCGGACTAATGATTCTTATGAATTTGTATTCTATGCGTGGGTCTATGGTGATTTCTTTCACAAGCGATGTCGTCGGTCGGTATTTTTACGTACAGATGCTGAGGGAAAAAAAATCATTTGAAGTAGAATAGGTGTTAACATTGACAAGAAGTTTGCAGAAGGCCTTAATTAAGTAATCAGGTACGCCGTAGCTAATTACCAGTAATTATATTTTTAAGTGGTTCTCATGTCGAATTTATCAGGCGTACGGGGCGTCGGGAAATATCGGACCGGAATAATCAAAAGCAAAACTGCCACCGCAAATAGATATTAGCTTCAGAAGTGGGTTCTTTCAGAAATTGGGTTTCTACGAAGATTCAAACAGATTTCTTGACTGTCACTGTCATTGAGGGAGAACCTTTAAAAGCGTTATTAAACTTGTGTGAGAGGGAAAAATGGGCGAATTCGACGAGACGATTAAAGACTCAGTAGCTCATGCGGGTGAAAGTAAACTCAATTCGTACATTGCTTTGATCGTTGCGATCTCTGCGACATTTATGGCAGTTTGTAATATTAAAGATGGAAATATAGTTCAAGCCATGTCGCAGGCGCAGTCGCACAGTGTGGATGCTTGGTCGTACTTTCAGGCTAAGAGCACAAAGCAACTTATAACTGAAAATACGTTGATGATTTTAAGTGAAAATAAGAATACAACTTCGGAGCAAAAAAAGAAGTTCGAAGACAAAATTTCTCAGTTCGGGCGCGAAAAAGATGAGATCAAGGCGAAGGCTGAGGCTTTTGAAAAAGAATATGACGATTTAAATGTTTTTGACGACCAATTTGACATGACGGATGCATTCTTATCTATCGCTATAGCTTTGTTCGGAATATCGGCGCTGACCCAGAAAAAGTGGCTTTTCTACTTTGCATCGGGTCTGAGCGCCACCGGAATTTTTTTCGGCATAATGGCTTTTATGCGAATCTCGGTTCATCTCGGTTTTATATCAAAAATTCTGGGCTAGACTCATTACCAAATATTCGGAACAGGTGAAGCCTTGACATCTTCTCGTCCAAGATTTCCGAGGCTCCAGTTGTCTTCGATGAGTTTCAACACACTGTAAGCATTGAGTGCATCAGAGTAAACAGCAGGCTTAACTGTGGAACCAACGATACTGGTATAGATTTGGTTGATCGAAGCTTTAGGTTCGCTTTCATCAAAAGTCGAAACTAAAATAGTTTTTTCCATAAAAAGATTATTGCTCACATACTTTGAAAATTTTTGGGAGAACCACTTATCCGCGTAGCTTAGGTCGGTGTCGTGCCCGTTGTTTTTATTATTCGGTATGTAGAAAACGTATTGAGCCAGAGCATTATTTTCAGCATCCTGGTCAAACTCGCTGGCATTAACAATATTGGCGCAGCGGGATGGGTTTTTCTGAATATTCATATAACTGATAAATGGATTGTGTTTGCGAGCGTAGCCGAGTTTTGAAACGCCGGTAAAACAATTGCCAGGGTAATCTTCAGCGTATATTTTCCAGGAAATACCTTGCGCTTCGAGCAAATCAATTACATTGGTTACGTCTAAATTAACCACCAGGTCATTTTTTACATTTTGAAGAGAGCCTGAAGTCAAAGCGATATAATTAGGTTGTGATGGATGCACGAGCCCCATGAAGTTCGAAAAGTGGGCGCCGTCTTTTGCTAATTGGCTGAAAAAAGGCTGTCTGAGCACATCTGAAT
>JAYVIY010000202.1:0-10939 GCA_043769795.1 Pseudobdellovibrio sp.
AAGAAAAAATTAAACTGAGCGAAACAAAATCGAGGTCGTCATGAAAATTAATAAAAACGATCCTAGGCTTACAGCCTATATTTTGAACGAGCTAAAAGCTTCTGAGCGTAACATCATTGAAAGCGCAATTAAGGCAGATCCCGAATTAGCAAACGAAGTAGCTTTACTTAAAAAAAGCGTCGATGTCTTTTACAAGTTTGAACAGGCACAGGATTATCAGCTTAATCCTGAACAAAAAACCAAAGTGTTGGCGCAAATTTCTACGCAGGTGAGTTCCACAAAAAGCTGGTCTTGGTGGGCCATCGGCAGCAGTTTAGCTACAGCCAGCTTAGCTTTGATTCTATATCAACAAAAAGCTCATGAGCGATTCGAATACGCAGTTACGGTAGTTAAACCTGCTGCGCAAAGTAAAAAAAGCGAACAACCTAAAATACCAGCTCCTGCAGCGCCAGCCGCAGCCAGGCTAGCAGAATCCGAAGAAGCCCCGGCCAAAGCAAAAGATAGTGCAAAAGATAGCGCTACCGAATCTCTGAAAGAGGTTTCCGATCAATTGGCCGACAAATACGAGGCTGAAATAGCTACTAATAATAGCCCAAGCGTAACCAAGGGGGCAGGTGGCGCAGCCTTGGGCGGCTTCGCTTCAGGGGCTGTTGCACCCAAACCAATGTTAGCCGAACGTAAAGCCAAAAATGAAGTACCATCTCAAAATGCAGATTTAAGTGCAGTCTCTAAATCTCGGGCGGCTGCGCCGGCTGAAGTTTCACGTTCACTTGAAAGAGCAAGACAGTATGAACTCGAAGTTAATTTAGGGCAGTTTTTACCTGAAGAGGTTGACGATGCCGATATTAATATCAATATGAATCTGGTAAAAGATCTTAAAAAATGTTTTACCGATAATCTTCTGAAATACAAAAGGTACAACTTAAAATTAAGTCTTAAGTGGCAGATTTTTAAAAGCCGTGTAACCAAGGTTGAGCTGATTGATACAACTAACAATGCCGATGTTTCAAAAGAAGTCATAATTTGCGTACAACAAGCGGTCACAGTTCAAAATTGGTCTGACGTAAAATACGTGGTGAAGGCTTCTAAAATCATCAGTTTTGAAGCGCTTCTCAGTATCGTTTCACAATGATACACAAAAAATAGTTATTAATAAAATGCGTCATCAAACGTGATCTCTTTGTAACCCAAACAAAGGAGATCGTATGAAGAACAATTTAAAATATGCATTGGCGCTAACAATTGCGGCAAACTTAGTGGGCTGTACTTTTCTGAACTCACGCAAAGAAGCAGCAACAGAAGTATTGCCAAAAGAAGTTCACGAAACTATCAAGCAAGAAGAAACTCAACCCACTCCTACGGCAGAGGGTAAGGCAGACGACTCACTTTATACCAGCTATGAAATAGACAAGGCCAGTTTACAAAAAGCCCCTGCAAAACGTGAAAAGCAAAAAAATGCAGGAAGAAAAAATGACGTTTCTCTAAATGATCAAGAACTGTATGCGCCCTCAGAAAACTCAGAAAAAAAGAGAGCTGCGCCAAGCGCCTCAATTTCCGGAGGCATTGCTACACAGGGTAAAGGTGGCATGGGTTACCGCAGTGCAGAGTCTCAGGCCTATTATTACCCCAGTATTCCGGTACAGGAAAGTCGCGAAGTTTTCGATCGCATCACTGAAAATTCCTTTCACAAAAGTATTACCGATCCACTATCGACTTTTTCAATAGACGTTGATACGGCATCCTACTCAAAAGTTCGTCAAATGATCAATCAGGGCATCACTCCGCCAAAAGATGCTGTGCGTATCGAAGAAATGATTAACTACTTCGACTACGATTACTCCGAACCAACAAAAGGCGCTTTTGCTGTTAATATGGAAGTCGCACCGGCAATCTGGAATAAAAAAAATCGTATCGTGCGAATCGGTATCAAAGGCAAAGAAATGCAAACCGACAAGCGACCGGCTTCGAACCTTGTATTTTTAATCGACGTATCGGGTTCAATGAATACGCCTAATCGGTTACCACTTGTAAAATCAGCATTAGGAATGCTAGTTGAAAAGTTAGGCTCAAACGATAAAATCTCAATTGTTGTGTATGCCGGTGCGGCGGGTTTAGTTTTAAGTCCGACTTCGGGCAGTAACAAAATGCAAATCTTACGCGCCCTTGACAATTTGCATGCAGGCGGTTCAACAAATGGTGGCGGCGGAATCGAACTTGCCTATAGAACGGCTACTGACAATTTCATTAAAGGCGGAGTAAACCGCGTGATCTTAGCAACCGACGGCGACTTCAATGTAGGCACCACCAGCCGCGAAGCCTTAACTGAAATGGTCGAACGCAACGGTAAAAAGAATATCTACCTTACAATTCTTGGCTTTGGCATGGGTAACTACAAAGATGGCCTTATGGAAACATTGAGCAACAAAGGTAATGGTAACTACGCTTATATCGACAGCCAACTTGAGGCACGCAAAGTTATGGTTGAGCAACTTTCAGGTACATTAGTAACAATAGCAAAAGATGTAAAAATTCAGGTGGAGTTTAATCCTAAGTTTGTTGAGTCTTATAGATTGGTCGGCTACGAAAATCGGGTATTAAAAAATGAAGATTTCAATAACGACGCAAAGGACGCCGGCGACATCGGAGCAGGGCACACCGTCACAGCGCTTTATGAAATTGTTCCAGCCGGAACGTCTTCAGCAAATCCAAAGGTTGATGCACTTAAATATCAAAACGAAGAGTACAAGCGACCTGCTGTAGTGGCATCTGAAAATGACAGTAACGAACTTTTAACTTTGAAAATCCGCTACAAAAGACCCGATGGCGATGTAAGTACGAAACTTGAGTTTCCATTAATGCAAAAAGATTACAGCTTTGCTGATACGACGAATTCTTTTAAGTTTGCTTCGGCAGTGGCTTTGTTCGGTATGTTGTTACGAAACTCAGAGCATATTCATGATGGCTCCTACTCACGAGTAATTGAAATTGCGAGCCAGGCTAAAGGCGCAGACAAAAATTCTTACAGACAAGAGTTTATTGAAATGGTCCGGAAGGTTGAAGGACTTAAAATGCCACACCAAGCAAGAATCTGGGAATAAAGAAGCTTAGAATTTAGCAGTTGAAAAAGTGGTTTCCCAAAAAGGAAACCACTTTTAATTTGGAAACTTTCTAACGAAAAGGCGAAGGAATATAAGACGGATTCGCTTGGAATAAGTCGTGATATTGATTCGACTCTGCCTCGGGCAAATAGGTAATTTCGATTCCGAGGCCTGCCGGTATTCCACTTTTACTTCTTGAGTGCGTCCAGCGAATGATCCCCTGGCCATTCAAAGAAAATGGAATAGGATTTTCAATGTTAATTTCAAAAGAAATCAGTGTTCCCTTTTCGGGAAGAAACTTATTGTAAGCAGCAAAGAAACCTCCTCGCCCGAAAACTAAGATTCCTTTTTGTGACAAAGATTCTACGCTATCGCCTTTCAATTCTATTTTGATTCTACGATTATCAACAGGAAGAGGAGTCTTCCAGCGAAGACTTGGCAGCATCATACAGGTTTCGATTGCAGTTCGAACTGCGTTATTATCGAAAGGCTTTGTGAATTTTCCCTCAGCTCCGAGATGATATATTTCTTCATTCAATAAATCTGAAAAGCCTGTCATAAATAGCACACTGGGTTTACGGGGATGGCGAGCTCGAATTTTTTTCGCCAGTTCTATTCCGTCACCATCAGTCATTCTAACATCAGTTAGTACCAAGTCAAAATCATGACCCTGAAGTAATTGCCAAGCATGATTTCCGCTATTCGAAGTGGTGATTGAGAAATTGAACTTTTCAAACAACACTTTAATTATTTGAACCAATTCAGGTTCGTCATCGACCACTAAAATTTTTATGTCCCTAGGTTTCATTGATCTATTACAGAATTCAGGAAGCGCAAAATCAAGGTGAAAAAATTAAGTAATTTTAACATCGAGACTAAAGTCCAGAAGGAAATTATTTAATACATTTAATCTTTCAACTTTATCAAAAATAGACCGAAAAGTTGAAATGAATAATCCGAAAAGTAAAATAGCTCGCTACGTGCGTCGTGCTTTGCGACTTCAGGTGAAGCACAAGAAGCTTGTCAGTCTTTCGAGCGCTATACTTTTCTTTGTTCTACTTTTAAGTGGTTCAATGCTTTGGGTTACATACAATGAAACTAAAAAGCAAGCGCGGGTCGATTCCAGCAATACATCGTTAATATTGAATCAAAATATTCAAAGTATATTTAACAAAATTGATCTAAGTCTCAGTTCGATGGCAAAGACCCTCGAGGTCGATAAAAACAATAGGCGAAAGTACAACATTTCACCGATCAGCATGATGGACCTTCACGCTCAAATGCTGCCGGAGGTATTTGCTTTTCGCGCAACTGATGCAACCGGTACGGTAATTCTGAGCACGGATAAAAAAGCAGCGCCAAATTTAAGCCTTGCTGATCGACCTTACTTTCAGCATCATTTGAAAAATACCAATTCTGAATTGATCATTTCAGAGCCACTTGTCAGTAAATTTACCGGAAAATTAGTGTTGACTCTGAGCCGTCGAATCATTGCGAGTGACAACTCTTTTAAAGGAATAATTTATGCTGTTGTTGAATTGGATTACCTCAATAAACTCATGTCTGATCTGAAACTGGGAAAGAACGGTAATATCTCAATTGTATCAACCGAGGATGAAGTTTTAATTTACCGCTATCCTGATATCCCGGGTACTTTAGGTAAAAAATTACTTCTTCACCCGGAAACCAAAAAATTAATTTCTGCGGGATTGGAAAGTGGTGAGTGGGAGCAGAGCTCGACTCTAGATCAAAAAAAGAAAACCTATGCGGTTAGAGTTAATAAAAAATTTAAATACCTGGTGGCTACGGGGCTTGCAGAAGATGACTATTTTGCTAGTTGGCGAATATCCTTAGGGCTAACAGTTGCTGTCAATTTGATATTTTTAGTTATTTTTATTTCGGCCTTGGGAAGCTATATTGCTTCGATTGAAGATGTTGAATTTCACAAAATAGAAATGCTTGAAGCTTCAAGGCGATATGCACTTGCAAGAATTGCTAGCGGAGTAGCCCATGAAATAAATAATCCATTGGCCATTATTAAAGGAAAATCTGAATTAATAAAGCACCACCTCGGCGAAGTGAATGTGCCTATTGAAACCATAATGCGTAAACTTTCAGAAATTGATTCAACCGTTGAAAGAGTTGCAAAAATTGTTAGAAGCATGCAGACCCTTGAAGAACTTAAGAAAGATTTTATTGTTGAATCCAAAATGGATCATATTGTTTCGTCAGTTCGTTCGCTGGTGAAAGATAAGTTCAGCAGTACCGGCGTTGAGCTTATAATAAATGAAGTACCTGATATTCATCTGGCAATTTCTACGGATGAAGCAATTCAGGTCTTTGTGCAGCTTATTACAAATTCATGGGATGCAGTAAAAAATCAGCAACAAAGTAAGTGGGTTAAACTCAGTTTTGAAGAAAAAAGGAACTCCCTAAAGATTCGGTTTACAGACTCGGGTTTAGGAGTCGATGTAGACATTGCCAAAAGTATGAAGGATGCATTTTTCACAACGAAAGAGCCCGGTCAAGGGATGGGGCTCGGTCTGTCGGTTGTTGATTCACTCGTAAAGAGCAATAGCGGCAAATTCTACTTCAATCAGGATTCAAAATTCACGGAATTTGTCGTCGAAATTAATTATGCAAAGAGTGGTTTGTAAAGATAATCTCGCTGCTAGGTTGAATGAACTGGACTCATTGTTTTAAAGAAAACAGGAGCTTCGCAGTCGGTTGATTAGCTTTCGCAAGACCCTTTGCAAGTGTATAACAAGAAAGCACGACAATTAGGTATTGCGCAAAGAACATTCCCAATCCATATCCAGGCGTCCATTTGCCTAAAGTTAAAATATAGAAAGTTAAAAAATAGCCGTGATAGAGGTGCAGGCCAAAAGCGTAATTGGACACTTCGCTAAAGAATCGGTCAATCTGTCGCGGTAGTTTATAGAGCGAAAGCATACCCAGCAACGAAAGGGTTAAAAATAATTTTTGCAAAAGACTCAAATCGGGTTTTAGTAACGACATCTGTTCAAAAGTAGCAAGGCGGTCCAAACCACCTAGTGCTCCAATTTGAACCTGTACAACATAAATGATAATAAATAGAAATAGTGAGAGCCAAGCCCATTTTTTCAGTAAGAGGAAGCTCTTTTCAAAATAACGTGCGATCAATAAACCGAAGCTGTAAGGAAAAACAAAATATTGAAATGACCGCAAGATTTCTGAGGTTGAGGGCGGGCGATGCGTGAAGTTAGAAAGCAAAAAAGAAAATATAACAAATGCAATTAGTAATTTTGGTCTGTCATAGAGCCACCTAAAAAACGGTGAAATAAAAAAGAACATACAAATGACCGGAAAAAACCACATCGCGATATTAATCGAATTTTTTCCTGAGGTTAGCGCAACAAAAGCTGTTGTGTTTGTCATGAGATAGAGACCGTTGGTCACTTGTAAGAAATCAGGTTTGAATAGATAAACAAAAATCACCGGAAGAATTGCAATCAGGTAAGGGACGGCTACCGACTTGAATTTCTTCCGGAGAAAATCGGGGTAACTGGTTTTACTATTAATTAATGCGAGCAACAGACCACTTAATATAAAGAATGGAAAGGTGGAATTTTCGAAAAATGGACGAACTGCCCGTACTAAATCCAATCGATCATACCAAGGAACGACAAACTGAATGTGAGCTCCGATTATCATCAGTTGAGCTATTGCCCGAATGTAAGTAATAGATTTAATTTCTGTCATTGAAGATAAGTCTATTTGGTTTCAAACACCGGGTAAATAATGTTATCTTTGAGGTCTAGTCTTGTATCGACAACTTTTGGTGGGTTAATTTTGGCCATTTTCTGAGAAGCAATTCTATGTAAATCAGCACTGAGTTCTGACTTTTTTTCCATAGGTAAACTGCTTTTGAGAATTTCCAAGGAAAGAACGCTCACTTCAGCTATCATTTGGCTCGAATCTGTGAATTGGTTTTTTGCGAACGTGTTAAGTTTTAATTGCTGCTTCTGAAGTTCTGATTTGTCTTCCGAAGAAATATTTCTGATTGCGGATTGCTGCAGTTCTGTATCAGTTTTTGGTCTTTGATTTGTTTCTCGTTCAATTATTTCTACGGCTTTGTCCTGCGACAAAGCCGTTAAATTTTTTCTTTGGTTGAGGTAGTGGTAGGTAGCTACTCCAGTAGCCAGGGCACAGATGGCTATAATTAGATTATTTTTTCTGTCAGACATATATTTTAGTATCCCCCACCGTAATACGGAGGCTGTTCGGGTGGTGGCGGTGGAGCTAAGTAGACTCGCGACACTTGGCCGTCATAACAGGTTACGCGAAACTCATTGGTTATGAAGTAGCCATCGTAAGAACTGCCGATCTGTTGAGTTTCATATTCAGAGAACGATGATCCATGTGCCAGAAATCGCCCTTGATAAAGACATAGTGCCGGTGCTAAGTAGGCTGCCGGCAGGCGCAGGTCGGTTTCGCCATAGCGATCAGCATAACGTGTGTAAACACTCGTATTTGCAGAGGAGGCGCCAACGTGTAAGTAAGCACGGCTTGAATCTTGTTGATAAGTTGAAAAGCTTAAGGCCGGTAACTGGACATTTTTCCATTCGGTTTTTGTAAAGCCTAGGTAGCGAGCTTGGCCTTTAATGCTGAAGACCGGAAAAGGCAGTGTTGATCGCGGAGCTGAGTAGTTGCTGGCGATCGATCTTGTCATTACTAAATTTGCGAAATACCCGGATGAATAATAAAAATCCCAACCGCGGGCATAATAGTTTTCAAAATTAACCATATCTCTTTGTATAGCGCCGTAGTTAACTCCGTAATTTCCGTAAGTAGTTGCGCGAGGAAAAACCGAAACCAATGACTGAGCGATTGAAGAATAAATTCCATTATAATAACCGTACTGAGCTGAGTAGCATGCCGTATTGAAAATAGATCGCACGCGCTCACGTTGAGTTAAAGATAAGCTTGATTTCATGTTGTTAAGGTCAGCCACCGACATTTTTGTACTCAACGTAGAATTTAAGGCAACTGCGCCGGGGCTGCCATGCAACTGAAGTAAGACATCGACAGTTTTATTGTAGGTAAGCACGTTTTTAAAGGCAAGAGCAACCGCACCCGCTGACCATGCAACGTCTGATCTTAGGAAATAGATGTGATCGTATCGTGAACCGTATGTACGAACGAGATAATTTATATGCGCCACCGAAAGGTTGATCATGATTTGTCTCAGAAATGGTTTGATCTGAGTTAAATCACTGGGAATTGAACTAGCAACCACTCTAACACTTTCATCTGCAACCGCCAAATTTGAATTGTAATCGCCGGGTTCAATAAAGACGATAAGTGCAGTATTGCCTTGGGCAGCTGAAGCAATTTTAGTATAAGGTGTTACGCAACTAATTCGAGTGCTGCTGATACTACCTTGAGAGCATGCGGCTATAATGCCGTCTTCTGGTGCATGTAATTCAACATCCGAGGTACATGCTGCCAGTGAACCAGTTAATATTAATAGTACAAGCTTTCTAAACATCTAAACTCCTTGGGCCGTTCCGATTGCAATGCGGAAAAATTGTTTTTAGTTTTAAAATTTATTGATGAAATGCTCGGTTACTATCCTAAGAAAATGCCCGCGTAAGATGATCCAATTTCAGAATAATAAATTAGGTCAAGCATAAGATTAGCAACTCGCAGATTGTTCGTGTAGGCGTGAAGGCCGGCTGCCGCTGTCATTGACGTAAATAAAGCTAAGAACATTAAAGCTACTTTAGAAGATAAAAAAGATTTGATTAATTTCATAATAGCCGCCCCTCGATTTCAAATGGTTACTGCAAGGTTGGAACCAGCCTGTTTTTCTTAAAATGAATCGATTATTGAACGATATTCTGTCGTTTTATCATTTGTGAGCGCTTGTCTATCTGCCAATGTCTAAAGTCTAAACGATTATTTAATAAAATCCAATGATAACAAATACTTGCGACAATTTTCGGGTAATAAAATGTCATCTTTTTCAACGTTTGAATTCACTTAGCAACCTATGTCTAGGCGAAATTTAGTCGAGTTTAAAGTCGGGCCGTTTTACTAATTTCATAATCTCAAATAACTTAAATACTGATTATCAATCCTATTCATCCGGAGTAATTCATGAATACTTTCTTTGCTGCGTGTCTCTTGCTATTTTTGGTCGAGGCATCGTCGGGAGCCACATACATTCCTTCGGGTTGCAGCACTTTGACGTCCTGTGAGCAAAGGAAAAATGAAAAGGGCGAACTCAACGGACCTCAGAAATGTGTTAACGCCTACAAAAAAGAAATCATCGTTATAAAAGCCAACTGGAAAAATGATAAACTAGAAGGAGATTTCTTCTGCGCTAAAGATGAAGGCGAACCATTTATTCAGGCCTATTATAAAAATGGTGAGTTTGATGGTCTCTATAAGGAGTATGACAGCAGTTTAAAGGCCTGGGGCCTTGAACAGCATTATTCTGCAGGAAAACGCGAGGGGATTGCAAAGCGAATGCTTTCGGGCGATCGATTACGAATTACAAATTACAAAAATGATCAGGCCCATGGATTCACGATTATTTTAGATAAAGATAAAAAGATTCTGAACTTGCTTGATTGCGAAGTCGAAAACAAGCGCTTGAAAAGCGAAGACTGCGAAAAGATAGATGTTCCCGGCTATGAAAAGATAGTTCAAGACTATTTGGCTCAGAAAAACAAAAAAAAGCACGAAGAAGACAATCGAGAAGTGATTGTAAAAAATAAAAATCAGGAAATAAAAGAAAGCTATAAAATAGTTGATGGAAAGCGCGAAGGTAAATACGAAACCTTTTATGATAATGGCAAAATTCAGAGCCAAGCACAATATGAAAAAGGTCAGCGTATTTCAGAAAAGATTTTCTTTAAAGAAGGACAATTGCAATCTGAAAGTTTATTTAAGGGTACGTGGACCTATAAGCACACTGAATACTTTCAAAACGGCAAAAAGAAATCTGAAGAAACTCAAGAAATTTCAAGTTCTGACAAATGGCTTACCGACATTGAATACGCAAATTATTTCGATAATGGACAGATCTCTGAAAAAGGCCGCAGAATTCAGGGAGCCGGTTCATGGTCGAGTGGAGCATTTGATGGCGAAATCGATAATTACGCAAAAGACGGAAAACTTACATGGCAGAGGTTCTATAAGCGCGGAAAAAGCATCGGCACGTGGAAGGCCAGCCCTGAACATTTAGACTACGACACAGAAGAAATTTACGCTGACGGCATTCTGATGCAACGAACTGAAACAGATCGAAAAACGAAAAAATTAATGCGAAAACTTGAATACTTTCCGGATGGTTCCACCAAAACTGAGTTCGTAGACCCAACTTTTAAAGACCGCTTTTAATCATTCAGTGTCTCATATTAAAACTAGACGAAGGATCCAATTGACTACACCTGTAGTCAATTGTAGACTACAGGTGTAGTCAGGAGAATCGCGATGAAGAACATGCCAAGCTTAGGAGAACAGGAAAATGAAGTCTTAAACTATATTGCAGGAGTGGGTAAGTCGAGCGTGAGAGACGTTGCAGTCTATTTTGAAGAGCAGCGAGGCTTGGCTCGCACAACAATTCTGACTGTAATGGAGAGACTCAGAAAAAAAGGTTATTTGTTGCGAACCAAGCAAGATGGTCTTTTTATATACACTCAGAAATTTGAAACCGGAAAAGTCTTGAAATCAAGAGTTGGAGATTTTGTTGAAAAGACCCTTGGTGGTTCAATTTCGCCGCTTTTAAGTTATTTTATAGACCAAAAAAAGATTTCTGCTGAGGAGTATGAAAAGTTACAGACCATTCTGAA